>CAVFZO010000073.1:0-10504 GCA_963626925.1 Clostridium sp. AM49-4BH | reverse complement strand
CAGGTCAGGCATCCTGATTTTCGATTTGCATTCATCTTCATTATGCTTCCTTATCAGATTCTCTATCTTCAGTAAGTTATAAGCACCTTTGTCTATCTCACTCTGCCCCAGCTTGAATTCAATCAGCGCATACCTTCCGTCTTCAAGGTGAAGAACCGCATCCGCTTCCAGACCGGTCCGGTCATGATAATATGACACCATTCCTCCGTGAAGGGAGGAATAGATTTTAAGATCCCTGATGCACAAAGACTCAAAGAGGAAGCCGAGAGTTCTGTAATCCCCGGAGAAATACTCCGGAGAGACGCCGAGAGCTGCAGCCGCAATTGAAGGATCAACGAGATTTTTCTTCTTCGAGGAACGGATAGCCGTCTTCGAACGTATCGAGGGAGACCATGCATCGACATCTTCTACAATCAGCAGTCTCTCAAGAGAGGAAAGATAATCATAAAGTGTCTGCCGGGACATATCACACGTGGCATTGACATCGGAGAGTATGGTTTTCGTTTCTGCAGGTGTACATATGTTTCTGGCGTATGACTTGAGAATCATCCGCGCCCGAAGCGGGTTTCTCTGAACATTGTCAAGCGCCGAAATATCAGCATCACATGTCTGATTATACAGATCCTTTGCTATTGCAAGCTGAGCTCTGTCGGTTTTTCGTGAGAGACTTGCCGGCCATCCGCCGCGGCAGACGGCAAACTTGATGGCGTCGACAGTGAGATCCGAATGACATCCCTGAAAAGAATCTGGAAAATCAAAGAGTTCACCTAAGGACACTTCCCCACTCGATTCCCTGCTTTCATACAGGCTCATAGGATACATCTTCATTCTCGAAATCCTGAGAGTACCCGTATGTGGAGTATCTACATTTTCTGAACTTGAACCGGTCAGGATATACTGTCCCGTCTCTCCGCTGTCATCGACATCCTTCCTTATTGCCCCCCAGATCCTGGGAGCATCCTGCCATTCGTCAAAAAGACGGGGTTTCGGCCCCTTCAGCAGATCCGAAGGATGGGTATTTGCAATAAGAAGATAATTCTCCCTTTCGTCCTCATCCTGGAACTCGATGGAACTCTTCGCTTTCTGCTTTGCGGTAGTCGTTTTTCCACAGCCTTTCGGCCCAAGAATCCATGACGCCCCGAACGCCTCGAGCTTCAATGCAAGCTGCTCATCTGCTATCCTTCTTAGATATTCCACCTTGTCATCCTTTCGTTATCAGTTTGATTATCTGATAATTACTTGTAATACAACAGGCATTTGACATATTTGCTAGTTTGCAGTTGACATATTTGCTAATTTTTATTTGACATATTTGCCCATTTTCATTTGACACTTCTGCTCTCAATCTCCTTCCAGAGATTCTCCTCGAGGAGGGAGCGGAAACGCTGGGGCTCGTTCTTGATTCTCTCTCCGAGCTCTTTCCTTGTTACGGGAGGATTCTCGGCAAGGGATAGAAGCGTATGTTTGTCCATGACCCTCGCGGCAGGAACGTTGAAACGCCGTGCAATATTGTCGCGGACGATGAAATAGGTTTTGAGGTTATCCTTCGTCGTCTTGTTCATCTTCTTCCAGTACCCGATATGCCTCCATCCGGGAGTGGGCTCCTTTACGACAGTCACCCTCTTCATATTGGAAATCATCTCTTTGGTGAGGTTCTTTCTTTCGATTTCCCCGAGGAGGACCTTCTTCAAATCGAAGAGATACATGACGTCGGTGAGTGCATATTCGATGAGCGTGATATCCAACGGGCGCACCAGCCAGTTCGCCTGCTGATTCTTTTTCTTGTCGATGTTCATCTCTTTTCCGAGGTATGTCTCGATAAGACCAAGCAGGTTACCGTTGTATCCCAGAAGGAGTGCCGGCACCCGGATATCGAAAACGTTGCTGATCTTCAGGCGGTACTTCTTGTAGACAAGAGAGGCATCGCCCTGGATGTCGAACCAGACCTTCTCGGAGGAAGATGAGAAGAATGCTTCAAGCCCCTTAGGAGTCACAGCACTGCTTCTTGCGTCGATTATGTAGTATCCCGTGCCGTCGAATATCTGGACAAGGGACAGGTGTTCGCCGTAGATATGGAGGTTGAACTCCCCTTCGAAGTCCACGGCAAGGGGCTTTCCGTTCCATTTTGCAACAGAGTCTCTTATCTTTTCATCTGTATCGAGTGTAGTGTAAATCATAATTCTTCCTTATCGAGCCGGGAGGCACAGAGGCGGATTATATCCTTCCACCTCGAGACGAATGATGAAGGAGAGACTGCCTCGCTCTCCGGAGCGTAGCTCAGGAGCCGGGCCATCACCTCGACGTCGCTCACGGCCGGAACCGATATTTCATAGGTGTCACCGTCAATCCATCCCCCCTTCTGGTCCTTATGCCATATCTGGTTCGATATGATATTGGCGGCAACGGAATGAAAGCGCATCGTGTACCAGACAGGCTCCTTCTTTGCAGATGAGAATATGCCGTAGCTCCCCTCGCTTCTCTCCAGCTTCTCCCTGTTGTACTCAAAATGTGCATCAGTATATGTGACGTCCTTTATTCTGGAGAGAGAGTATGTGATTATCGTGCCGTACTCGCTCTCCGCCTTGAGGTACCAGATCTGCGAGTAGTTGATGAGAAGCATCGGGTTCACCTTGAGTTCCGTCTCACCCCTCTTCGAGTTGACGTATCTGAGTGAGACTGTCCGTCTCTCCTTAATGGCGTTAACTATCTTTGTAAAGACTGCGTAGTTGACCTTCTCGAGTGCCGTATAGAGATACTTCACGGGAACATCGGAAGAAACCGTCTCCCCCTCCTCCCCGCTTCCGAACTGAACCTTTAACGGGTTATAGGCGGCACGGGAGAGCGCCTCTGCTATCGTGGAGTTGACGAAGGCCTCGTTCAGCTTCGGCTTGTCGCCGTTGTAAACGTAGTAATTGCCGCCGCTTCTCCTGACATACTCGACAGAGGAGAGCTTATCCATATAGCCGATATCTGTCAGGCGTTCACGGATGAAATCGATATCCCTCCTGAACTCCCTGTTCGATATCCCGTACTTATCTCTTATATAGGAGTAATCAAGTCTTCCGTCATCAAGACAGAGTACGTTGATCATGTCCATTATCCGCTCAAGTCTGCTCACAGACGCTATTATATTGAGAAAGCGGAACAAAGACTATAAAGAGGAAAGTGAAAGAAACCATGAGATACACCCATGAGAACAGGCACAAAAAAAAGCAACCTCCCAATGACATCCTCTTCATTTTTGAGGGCAGGAAGGAGCGCTACTTCTGACTATAAAGTACCAGTGCTGTCGGAAACTGTCAACAATCCAGGCGCCTTGATAACAAAAGGGGCGTCCCCGCCCCCTTCGTTCCTCTCCGCTCGTTCAGCGCAGTCCGTAGCGTGATACGAATGCCTCTGCATTCTGGATCGAGCCGCCTGCAGCTCCCTTGACGATATTGTTGACGAGGAGGCAGAAGCCTATCTTGCCTTCCTTCTTTCTCAGTCTTCCTGTATAGACTACCATTCCCTTCGGTGTTCCCCAGAAAGCATACTTGGGCTGGGGGAATGTGTTCTCCGCCGAGTACTGAACAGGCTGGGAGGGAGTCGACGGAAGATCCGATGCATCCTTGAAGTCGGCCCATGCCTTTATAATGTCCTCGCATTCGACGTCCTTCTCGAGGTCGAGCCATACTGTCTCGAGGTGGCCGAACATGACGGGAACACGGACAGTGAAAGCATAGACGACGGGGTCGATCGAGAGAATCTTCTTTATCTCCCTGTCAATCTTCTCCTCTTCACCCTTGATGTACGGGATACAGTTGTCCGTGATATCGAAAGAGGAGAGACCGGGATATCCTGCGCCCGATACGCTCTGATAGCTGTTGATGGTGATTGTCTTGATTCCGAACTGCCTCAGCGGCGCAAGTGCCATTGCAAGACCTGTTGTTACACAGTTTGCGTTCGTCACGCAGAATCCCGTCTGGGGATATCCCTGCTCGCGGATGAGATCGAGCTGCTCGATATTCGTCTCGGGAATGAGAATAGGCACATCGGAGTCGTAACGCATGGCAGCGGCATTGCTGAATACGTAGAAGCCGCTTGCCCTGAGCTGGGGCTCAGCCTCCCTGGCAACCTCTGCCGGAAGTGCGGAGAAGACAATCTTCACGCCCTCTTCGAGCATGGCGTCGTGATTGAACTCCTTTATAACCATATCCTTGATCTGAGGGGGCATCTCGAAGGGCATAACCCAGTGAGCCGTCTCAGAATACTTCATTCCGACTCTTGCCGCCGAAGCAGTCACATAACTCAGTTCGAACCAGGGATGGTCCGAAAGCATCCACATAAAAACCTGACCAACAGCACCGGTTGCGCCGAGAACGGCAACCTTGATTTTCTTATTGTCCATCAGTAAACCGACTCCTATGAGATAATAAATTAGCTAACTATATCCAATGGAATAAGAAAGGACAAGATACTATTTACAAAAACATCGGTTTTTTAACGTTCCTGTTACTTCGATAACGACATTGACAACACGTCAAAACAAGGGGGCAGCCATCTAGTCATGCCCGAATAAAATTGATAGACTGTCAAATTGTGGTGGTATGGCTTTTTTCAGGCTTTTCTGCTTATAATGGTATTTCCCTTAAGGAGTAACAATGGCTACTAAGAAAGATAATATTGTACTTGGTTTAGGATGCATCTCATGTGCTCACAACAAAGACATCAACCTTTATAAGGACATGTACAAAAAATCCACTGAGAAGAATCCTTCTCACGCCGAGGAAGGATCCGCATTTCTCAAGCACCTGATGCAGAACTCCCCGGAGCGCACCGAATGCAGATTCTACAACAGTGACGACGGACTCCTCTGCGAGTACTTCGTCGAGAGAGACTACGACAGGGACGGCTCCTGCCCAGATTATCTTCAGGTAAAGTTCGAGAAGGCTCCCGTCTCCCGCACACGCACTGTCACAGAGGATGACGAGAGAGACACCGCCGACGGCGATATCAAGGAAGTGGATGAAGACGAGATGGACGGCGAGAACGAAGACGACGAGCCCATCGAGATCATGGACGACGAAAACTACGACGAAAACTGATTGCGTCGAAGCTTATCTACAGAGAGGACTCCGGTCCTCTTTTTTCGTTTATCGTATTGCAGTATGAGACAGCTGTCTTCTGTGCTCTTCTTATACGAAGAGGAGGGCTGCGTCCTCCTGCGCTTTCATGCTTAAGAGCGCAGGCGGTAGATGCGGAAAAGCTCTGCACTCAGTCGAGTGAATAGACTTCGATGACGTCGACAAAGCCCATGTCCTGAAGCTCGGCAACGATATCTGTGGAATTGTTCATCCTCAGCGAGATGATGGACGCCGAAAGGATGAGTTCCCCGTCCCTGTTCTTCGCTATCGATATGTTCTTGAGGACAAGGCCCTTCTCCTCGAGCTTCTGTTTTGCTTCGTTCACCGTAAGGTTGTACTTCGTGAGATTTATCTTCACGGAGCCGTTGTTCGAGTTGAATGTCTTGTGCTCCCCGCGGTGGACGATGAGCTGGATGAGAATTATGAGGGCCGTGCATGATACGCCGAGTACATAGAGCCCAGCGCCTATCGTGAGACCGATGCCGACAGTTGCCCAGAGGCCGGCAGCTGTAGTGACGCCGACGATGTTGTCCTTCTTGACGAAGATGACTCCGGCACCGAGGAATCCTATCGCCTGTACAACCCCTGCCGCGACACGCGATGCGTCGACCTGCACAGACTGCAGGTACACGATATCCATGAATGCGTATTTCGATATCACCATCATCAAGGCCGAAGCAAGGGCGACAAGCATGTGTGTCCTCAGTCCTGCACTCTTGAGTCTGCGCTCTCTTTCCCAGCCGATGAACATTCCGCATACGGATGCGAGGATCACACGCAGTATGAATTCAAGCTGAAGACTGTTGGTAACGACGAATTCCGGCATCAGTAAACCTCCCCGGGATAATGATGATATAATCTAGAGGTTTTTCCTTATAAGTCAAGAAGGAATTTGAATTTTACTCTAAAAAACCGCCTGCTATAACAACAGCTAATCCAACCATAATCCAGAGTAATGAACAGAGCTTTCTTTTGCTCCTCAATATGTCCCCCAGGAGCTCGAAGAAGAGGATGTAGATCACCATTCCGAGAGCAAGGGAGGAGAGGACTACGACAAGTGAGGAGGTCATGAAACTCTCGAGAGAGGCCATCAGGGCTCCTCCGAGGAAGGTCGATAGAGATGCCGCGGCCACGATTATGATACGCCGTGGCAACTTCTCGTTCCTCGTTGTCGAATAAATGAGCATTCCCATCGGGATATTATGAAGTGCCACCCCCAGTGCAAGGAGCACGCCCGACGAGAGCGACTGCGAAGATACCGAGTAGACGCTCATGCCCTCGACTATGTTGTGTATGGCGAGAGCAAGGGTGCTCATTATCCCGATATGGGTCAGGTTGCCCTCCCCGTGTTCGGGGACGAACCTGTCGAGGAAGAAGAGAAGCGCAAGGCCCAGGAGCGTGAAAAGTACAAAGGAAAGAAGAGTTGTCTCGCCGCTTTCCACTGCCTCTGCCATCTCCGGGATAATATCGAATGCGGCAACTCCTGCCATCGCACCGAATGCCAGTGCGACACTGACGTCCTCAACTCCTTCAAGCTTTCTTCCTGCAGAGCCGAGGCCGCAGCCGATAAGAAAGACGACACTTAAAAGAAAAGTAACAAGAAGCGGCATCTCACTCCCCCTTCTTCATGCAATCGGGGCAGAGACCCCTGAAGACCGTCGAAAGACAGTCTGAAAAGCCGAGACGGGACTCGATTATCGACTCGATTTCGCTGCTCGTCTCCCTGTCGATATGTATTGTCTTACCGCACTCTATGCACCTTATATGCATATGATAGGGACAGCTCAGGCTGTCATAGAGCTGGTATGATGACTCACGGCGCCCTGTGACGGCGACCTTTCTTATATAGCTGTCGCTCTCGAGTGCGTCCACTATACGGTAGAGCGAGCTTTTCGGAATATCTGGAACCTTATCCATAATCTCTTTGAGCGTGAAGGACGACGACGGATTGGAGGAGAAGAGTTCCTGGACTCTTTTCTTCGACTGTGTAGAATATTGCATGAAAGTGAGAATAATTCTCAAATCTATCTCTGTCAATCCTCTCTACACACAAACAACACCTTTGTGCAATTGGAAAAACGGAAATTGAGTATTATCTTTTAGGCATGAATTATAATCGTCCGTTCAACAGCGGCCGTAACGGCGCTGATGAATTATCCGTTACGCTGATAGTCGCGGGAATACTTGTTCTTCTCGCCTACCCCATATTCACACTCACCTGCCTCAAGGTGATCGTCATCGCTGTCGGCGTCGCTCTCATCGCACTTGCAGTATTGAGATCCCTTTCCACGAACACGGGAAAGAGAAGAGCCGAGAACGACAGGTTCACCTCCTTCTTCAGACGGAAGGGAAGCGAGGAGAGACGGAGAGAGAGGGAGGAGAAGAAGGCGAGAAAGGCTAAAAGGAAGGAAAACGAGAAGACATATGCATACTTCTTCTGCCCGAAGTGCAAGAAGGAACTGAGGGTTCCCCGCGGCAGGGGAAAGATCAGGATCACATGTCCCAACTGCTCCGAGCAGTTCATCAGGAAGACCTGATCATGTTCGGCTACATCGTACTCTCCTCCTCGGCTCAGAAGGAGGACAAGGCTCTCTACAGAAAAGCATACTGCGGACTCTGTCATACCCTCAAGGAAAAATACGGAAGGACGGGAATGCTCACGCTCTCGTACGACATGACATTCCTTACGCTTCTTCTGAGTGATCTCGAATCGAGTGAAAGGAAGGAGGGAAAGGAGCGATGCCCTGTCCATCCCGTATTCTCACACGAATACTTCACAACTGATGTAATGTCGTACACGGCCGACATGCAGATTCTCCTCTCCTACTACTCCCTCCTCGATAAAATCCATGACGAGGGTAAGGGAATGAAGAGGAGGGATAAACTTGCCGCATTCGTTCAATCCATCGAAAAAAAGTACCCGAGGCAGGCTGTGGCCGTGAAGGACAACCTCGCTGCAATCGCCGGATGCGAGAAGAACGGGGAGAAGAATCCTGAAAAGCTTTCCCTTCTCTTCGGTAATCTCCTCGGAGAAATCTTCGTCGACGACGATGAAAGTTTCTTCCGCTCGGATCTATTCCTTCTCGGATGCAGTATCGGGAAGTTCATATATCTCCTCGATGCATGGGACGACAGGGAGAAGGACGCTAAGGGCGGACAGTTCAACCCCTATGAGGAAAGCGTGACATACGAGGACGTAAAGAGTATGCTTCTCGATGCGGCGTCTCTTGCCGGCGACAGCTACAAGAGACTCCCGCTTGATGATTATACATCTGTCATGGACAACATCATCTACAGCGGCATGTGGACGAAGTTCAAAGACAGAAAAGGCGGAAAGAAATGAGTGATCCCTACCAGGTACTGGGCCTCAACAGCAATGCTACAGAGGAAGAGGTCAAGAAGGCCTACAAGACCCTCGCAAAGAAATACCATCCCGACGTTGCGGGAAACGATCCGGATGCCGCAAAGAAGATGCAGGAGATCAACGCCGCCTACGACGCCATCATAAACCACAAGAGCTACAGCTACTCGGATTCATCTTCCTCATCACGCTCCGGCTACTACAACAGCTGGAACAATGCTCAGGAGAGCGACGAGGGGGAGAGCAACGAGATGAAGGCCGCCGCGGCATACATCAACGCACGCCACTTCAAAGAAGCCCTCAATGTACTTTCTTCTGTTAAGGTACAGGACAGGAATGCCAAGTGGTACTACTACTCGAGCGTCGCGAAATACTACTCGGGCGACACGGCCGGAGCATACAGCGATATAAGCGAAGCAATCAGACGTGAACCGGGAAACTTTGTGTATCAGAACTTCTTCGACCGTCTGAGAACGGGACGCACATTCTACACGGAGAGGCAGTCGAGCTACCAGCCTTCGTCCTCATTCTGGTCCTGCTGCATTCCCATGATACTTCTCAATCTATTCTGCCCCGGGTATTTCTGTATCTGCTGAAAAGAGACCCGAGAGAGCTTCTCTCTGCGGCCCCAGAAGCAGTGATATGTACTTCACGGACTCCTCGAGCTTTATCGGAACCTTTTTAAGAAGTATATCTATATAGATCGTTAATACTCCCGATAACGCATAATCGAGTACCAGTACCAGAAGTCGCCTCTCGCTCTCCGATAGACCCTGATGGTAGCTCTCCACGATCTTGTTTATCGCAGTATATCTTGCTTCATCGAGCACCTCATGGAACTTGTCGCACTGGATAAGCTTTGCATAGTACTCCGGATCCCGGAGAAGAAAGAGCGTGATCTGGGCAAGGAAGTTCTCCGGAGAGTCCAGCACACGGCCCGGGTCGTATGGTGAGATGAGGAGGGCTATCTCGTCGACAACAGAGGCTGAGATGCTCTTGAGAACATCGTTGGTGTTCGAGTAGTGAGCATAGAAGGTTCCCCTGTTGATATCGGCTCTCCTCACGACATCTGAAATGCTGATCTTCTCAAAGGGCTTCTCGATCATCAGCGACAGAAGCGCATCCTTTATAAGAGCCTTGCTCCTGACAGAACTGCGGTATTCAGCCTTTTTCTTCCCCTCTCTCTCCATTGAGCACCTCCAGATTATCCAAAATAGAACAAATGTACATATTTAAGATAACGGCAAATCAGAATTAAAACAAGTTTTTCAGCCCCGCATTCTGACGGCGTACTCCACAGCCTTCGAAAAGCCGTCGCTCTCAACGCTGTCGCTCACCCAGCCGGCAACCTTCTTCAGTTTCTCCTCTCCGTTCCCCATTGCAATCCCGAGGCCCGCCCGGGAGACCATTTCGATATCGTTTGCTCCGTCCCCGACTGCAACGGACGACGCGATATCCTCTCCGAGGAAGGAGAGCATGTCCTTCATGCCAGTTCCCTTATCGAGGCCTTTGAGACAGACTTCGACCATATCTGTCTGCGGAAGTCCGTCGGTATTGTCGACCATCTGATAGAGGTCCCCTATCTCCCTGCGTGCCGTCATGAGGGCATGGGAGGGGCTTAGAAATAGGAATTTGATAACAGGTGGAAGAAGGGAAGGAAGTGTGTCATATGTAATGAGGTTGGGAACGGGGATTATTGTATGAAGGTATTCCATCATGCTCTCCTCGAAGAAGGAGAACGTCTCGCGGCTCATGAAGGTTCCTTCGTTTGTCTGCATCATATAGAGAATCCCCTTATCTGATGCATAGTTCATGAGAAAAGACTTATCCTTCTCCGTCATCCTCACGGCTCTGAGGGTCTTTCCTCCCTCGATTACCGTAGCACCGTTGGAGTAGACGCCGCCGTCGAAGGGTATTGCCTTAAGGCATTCGTCGATTTCGCTGAGACTCCTTCCCGTCGAAAGGAAGAAGCGGTGTCCGTCCTTCCTTGCCTTTTCTATTGCCTCGGCGGCACTCTCCG
>CAVFZO010000072.1:0-10631 GCA_963626925.1 Clostridium sp. AM49-4BH | reverse complement strand
ATATTATTTTGTTAACGAAAACAGAAGATGTGTGTTATTCTAGCCTCATGAAAGACGGTTTTGTAAAAGTCGGAGCCGTGTCGCCGTCACTCAGGGTCGGCAATCCGGACTACAATTCAAAGGAAATAATCAGATTCATAGAGAAAGCACGTGAGGAGAGGATAAAGGTCCTCGTTTTCCCCGAAATGTCCATCACGGGATATACATGCGGAGACCTCTTCTTCCAGAGGACTCTCCTCGAGAGTGCATCCTCCGCCCTTTCCGATATCGTAAAGGCGAGTGAGGCGTCGGACACTCTCATCTTCGTCGGCTATCCGCTGCAGTACGGCGGAAAGCTCTACAACACAGCAGCCGCAGTCCAGAGGGGAAGGGTGCTGGCATTCATTGCAAAGAAGAACCTTCCGACATATGCGGAGTTCTATGAGACGAGATGGTTCACCCCGTGCCCCGAGGAGAATGTCATTCTCGAGACTGAATGGGGGCTTGTCAGGTTCGGTAACAGAATAATCCTCGATGCTTCGCTCCCGGTGTCGCTCCGTATCGGGGCGGAGATCTGTGAAGACTTATGGGTTGCGGATCCTCCGTCAACACATCTCGCCGTTGCCGGAGCAACTCTCATCGTCAACCTCAGCGCCTCCGACGAACTGACGGGCAAGGAGGAGTACAGGAAGAACCTCGTCATGAACCAGAGTGCGAGAACTCTCTCTGCATATATCTACGCCAATGCATCGGAAGGGGAATCCACGACCGACATGGTCTTCACCGGTGCCGATATCATAGCGGAGGACGGGACGGTTCTTGCATCCCGCTCCTACAGCCTCGGAGAGATCCTCGTCAGCGAAATCGACACCGACAGACTCGAGAGCGAGAGGGCGAAGAGGAACACTTTCCCGCTTCTGGACGGCGGTTATGACTATATTCCCGTCACATTCAATGAAGAGGAGACAGCGCTTACACGCTATATAGACCCCCATCCCTTCGTACCCGCTGCCGGCGATTCCTTGCAGAAGAGATGCGAGAAGGTTCTGATGCTCCAGTCTCTCGGCCTCAAGAAAAGGCTCGAGCACACACATTCGACTAAGTGTGTCATCGGACTCTCGGGGGGACTTGACAGCACGCTTGCTCTTCTTGTCGCCGTCAAGGCGTTCGACAGCCTCCGCATTGAGAGGAAGAACATACTGGCAGTGACGATGCCCTGCTTCGGTACGACGAAGAGGACGAGAAGCAATGCCGAAAAGCTTGCCGTCTCTCTCGGCACCGACTTTCTCACCATCGACATCACCGAGTCAGTCAGATGCCACTTCCGTGATATCGGACAGAGCGAGGACGACTACTCGGTCACATACGAGAACGGCCAGGCAAGGGAGCGCACACAGGTTCTCATGGACCTTGCCAACAAGACGGGTGCTCTCGTTGTAGGAACGGGGGACCTCTCGGAGCTTGCCCTGGGATGGGCGACCTACAACGGCGACCATATGTCGATGTACGGCGTCAATGCAGGGGTGCCGAAGACGCTTGTGAGGAGCCTTGTGACATACTACGCCGGGTTCGAGTGCGACGATGAGTGCTCGAAGGTCCTCTTAGATATTCTCGACACTCCTGTATCTCCCGAGCTCATTCCCGGAAAGGACGGGGAGATTGACCAGGTCACTGAAGATATTGTGGGACCGTATGAGCTCCATGACTTCTTCCTTTACTCAATCGTCCGTCTCTCCTTCGGGGCGGGGAAGACCTTCCGCTGTGCCCTTCACGCATTCAAAGGTGTCTATGATGCCGAGACTGTGTACAAGTGGCTGAGGACCTTCATCCGGCGCTTCTTCTCACAGCAGTTCAAGCGCAGCTGCCTCCCCGACGGGCCGAAGGTCGGTGCCGTCACCCTCTCTCCGCGTTCGGACTGGAGAATGCCCAGCGATGCCGACAGCACAGTCTGGCTTTCGGAGCTCGAGCGCGAGTATGTAAAATTCAAGAAGTAGAGAGAAATTGTATTGTCTGTAACTTTTTTCAGGTGTAGATTGTTTACTGATTCGTAGGATAGAAAAATGAAAAGAAAGGTTTTATTTATTTTTTGTCTTCTGCTGGTTTTAAGCTCATCTCTTTTTGCATCGTTCATGCAGATCGGACCGACGTACAGCATCGACTTCCCGATTGATAAGGACAGTGAAACTCCTGTCGACTTCAGTACCATTGACTGGTCACGCTTCAAACTCGGTGCCGACCTCAGATTCAATATCGGCTATCTTACACTCGAGGAGGAGGTCAGAGCTGCTTTCACAGACCAGCTTCTCCTTGAATCATATGATGTCTACTCATCGGTAAACCTCAAGGTGAAGTTCTTCTTCATGGAGTTCTTTGCAGGCGGCGGCCTGAAGGTTGCGGCAGTGAAGGACGGATCGGAATGGCTCTACAACGGTATAAAGCCGGGAGAGTTCGTCGATGTCGTTAAATCTGCAACCCTCTTCTACAGAGGCGCATTCGACATCAACATGGGAAAGGTGTCGCTCTCGCTCTCTGCAGTTCTTCCGACTGCTCAGTCTTACAACACCCTCAGCGAGACGCAGAGCATATCGGTCATCGATGCCCTGACACCGTCCTTAAAGGATACGACGGTCTCCGTGGGACTTCTTATAAATCTCTTCTGAGGATGCAATGGCTGACAGGAACGTCTCTCTTTTCAAGGGGCTCTTGACTGTACTCATAGTGTCGGTCATAGTCTTCTTCACGATTTTCTTCTTCTTTCCCGATACTTCATTCAAGTATTTCGGGACTGCATTCGACATAAATAAGGCTGTGGAGGATACTTTCGCAGCCCTTCTGTACAAGGCCGATTATATGACCGAAGAAGAGGCGGAGAAGGTCGGGGAGTATCTTTCTTCCGCAGACGGAAAGGCGTTTATAAAGAATATCTCGGAGGCGGTTACCGGCGGGGCCGGAGAGATTGAGAGCTTCCTCTCCTCGGAGAGCTTCAAAAACTTCCAGAGCGCGATGAGCCGGGCCCTCGGCAAAGAGTCTCTTTCGAAACTGCAGGATGCTCTCGACAGCACGGCTTCAAAGCTTATCGACACTTTCAACTGAAGTATCTTTTCCCTTTCTTTTGAGCTATACTGACTGCGGAGACGTAATATGGACGGTGAGCTATTCAGTACGGCGGATCTTGATCAGGAACTGATCGAGAAGGAAAACAGGAAGAAGGAAAGGGAGCGGCAGGCTCTCATTAAGGAAAAGGAAGAAGCGAGGAAGAAGAAAGAGGAAGATGACAAGAGCATCAATCTCGACAAGACACTCTATCTTCTCGACGGCTATTCGATAATCTACAAGAGCTACTATGCATTCATAAACCGTCCGCTCACAGACAAAAGCGGCAACAACATATCGGCCTACTACGGCTTCTTCCAGACCCTCTTCCATATGCTCAAGGACAACAGGATGGACGGCCTTGCCATCACGATGGATGAGAAGGAGCCCACATTCCGTCATATAATGTACCCTGAGTACAAGGCTAACAGGGAGAAGGCTCCCGATGACCTTCATAAAAGCGTGGAGCCCATAAAGGCGACGCTGGCAAAAATGAAGATTCCCGTACTCTCCAGGCCGGGCTATGAGGCCGACGATGTGATGGCTTCCGTATCGAGGAAGGCCGCAGAGTGCGGATGGAAGAGCGTCATCGTCACAGGCGACAAGGACCTGTGTCAGCTTGTAAGTCCCTCCGTGTCGATACTGCGTCCCCCGAAGGCGAAGGGCGAGAGCAGATACACGATGATGGACAGAGACGGCGTCAAGGAGGCCTACGGAGTCTACCCCGAGCAGATAGTCGACTATCTGTCGCTCCTGGGAGATGCATCCGACAACGTCCCCGGCGTCAGCGGAATCGGGGAGAAAACAGCAAAGAGACTTCTGGAGGAATATGTCACGATAGACGGTATCTACCGCCATCTTGATGACCTCAAGCCCTCGGAGAAGAGGAACCTCACCGCCGACAGGGAGAGCCTCGAGCTCTCGCGTAAGCTCGTGGTTCTGAGCTTTGATGCCCTTCCCGACGATTTCGATATAGAGAAACTGAGAAAGGAGAACTTCACACCATCCGAGGCCTCACCGGACTTCGAGAAACTCAACCTGAGGTCACTCGTTGTCCGTGCAGGAGCGAAGAAGGAGGCGGCAGGAAGTACAGAATCTCCATTCCCCGCAGAAGAGGAGAAGAAGGAGCCCGTTCTTACAGAGAAGGAGAAATACCTCCTCGGAAAGGGTAAGTACAACACGCTGACAGGAAAGGATGAAGTCATGAAGGACTGGGAGATGATCGCATCCTTCAAAGGCGGAGTTGTATCGCTCTTTCTCCTCAGCGAGGACTATGCTCCGTCATCCCCCGTACTCGGCTTTGCGTATTCCTCCGAGCCGCTCTCTGCAACATATGTTCCTGTTGGAAGGGGCGGAATAACGGAGGACGAAATGGTGGAGATTTTCTCCTCATTCCTCACGCCGGGACGTATCAGGGTGATCGCGCACTCCCAGAAGAGCCTTATAGAGATTCTCGCATTCCGCTCTGTCGAATGCCGTATCGAGGGAGATACGATGATCGAGAGCTGGCTTATCTCGTCGAACGACGGAGTCTACAGCCTCGATGTCCTTGCCGGAAAGTATTTTTCGCAGACGCTTCTCAACATAAAGGACATAACGAACGACCGCCTCTCCGATGCCGATCCCGATATCCTTTCGCGCTACTCGTCGCTCCGTGCCGACTACACCTCACGGCTCGAGAGAGTCGTCTCGAGACGCCTCCACGAGAAGGGACTGGAGGATATATACCGCAGTATGGAGCTTCCCCTCGTGAGGGTTCTTGCGTCGATGGAGAGAGAAGGTATCTACCTCTCTCCAGAGAGGATGGGGACTCTCAAGGAAGAGACCGACAGAAGAATTAAAGAGCTCGAGGAGTCCATCTACCGTCTTGCAGGCTACACCTTCAATATCAACTCGACTATGCAGCTTTCGAAGCTTCTCTATGAAGAGAGGAAACTCGAGCACGGGAAGAAGACGATGCGGGGCTACTCCACGGACACGGCAACACTCGAGGGCCTGAGAGGAAGCGGCGATCCGATAATTTCTCTTCTTCTCGAGTACAGACAGCTGGCCAAGCTCAAGAGTACATACATAGATGTTCTTCCGACGCTGAGAGATGCAAAGGGAAGGATCCACACGACATTCCTCCAGACGGGAACGGCGACAGGGAGGCTCTCCTCGAGAAGTCCGAATCTCCAGAATATTCCGGTGCGTACGGACGAGGGGAGACTCATCCGTTCGGCATTCGTGCCCGGAGAGGGAAACATATTCATCAGCGCCGATTACTCCCAGATAGAGCTTGTCGTACTTTCCTGGCTCAGCGGTGACAGGAGCCTCCAGGAGGCCTTCCTCTCAGGTGAGGACATTCACAGATATACGGCGGCACTGATCTTCAACAAGAAGAGCGGGGATGTCACATCCTCGGAGAGAAGAGTTGCCAAGACAATCAACTTCGGCATCATGTACGGAATGTCTGCTTTCCGGCTTTCGAACGAGCTCGAGATAACACGCTCCGATGCCGAGGCGTTCATCAAACGCTACTTCGAGCGTTACAGCTCCGTGCAGGACTTTGTCGCTTCGACTGTGAAGAAGGCCGAAGAGGACGGGTTCGTGAGAACTCACTGGGGACATGTGAGGGAGATTCTCGGAATCAGGAGCCGCAACAAGACTGAGAAGGCCGCGGCGGAGAGAACTGCCGTCAATACCGTCATACAGGGTACTGCGGCGGAGATCATGAAGAAGGCGATGATTGATGTCTCGGATGAGATGAAGAAGAGGAATCTCAGATCCAGACTTCTTCTCCAGGTCCACGACGAGCTCATATTCGAGGTACCCCTTGATGAGGCTGATGAGATGGAGGCTCTCATTAAGGAGAAGATGGAGGGGGCTGCATCGCTTCCTGTACCTCTTAAAGTCTCTGTCGAAAGGGGACACAGCTGGGGAGACATGCACTCTTGATAGTAGGACTTACAGGAAAAAGCTGCAGCGGGAAGGACAGGACTGCCTCCCTTCTCGATGAGAGGTTCGTCGTCATAGACGAAGATAAAGTCGGCCACGAAGCTCTCGAAAAGAATATTGAAAGGATCAGAGAAGCCTTCGGAGAGGGCGTCATCTCCGGCGGTGCAGTCGACAGAAAGAAGCTCGGGAGCATAGTCTTTTCCTCTCCGGAGAAGCTCTCTCTTCTCAATTCCATAACCCATCCATGGATGGTCGAGGAGACGATGGAGAGGTGCCGTGCCATAGAAAAAGAGGGAAAGATTGCTGTCATCAACGCCGCAATTCTCGAAGAGATGGGCTTCGTGCCGTACTGCAGTGAGATAATATTCGTCCTTGCTCCTTACGAAAAGAGGCTGGAAAGGGCCCTGAAAAGGGACGGCGTGAGCGAAGAAGGCTTTAAAAAACGCAGTGAAAGCCAGAAAAGCATAGGCTCCACTCTTTTTTCCTCGGGAAAGAAGGTTGTGACGATTATAAATGATAAAGACGACGAAGAGCTTTCTCGACAAGTTAGCTCTTACTGTGCTACTATAAAAAAAGCGAGGGTACAATGAGCAGAAAATCCAGTTTAATTGTTCTCAGTGCAACTGTTGTACTTACATTATTCATTGCCGCAGCGGCATACTTCTACAATCCGTACAGAGGAAGTGCGGCTCTCTCGGCAGAGGTCAGGGCCGAAGCTGACAAGAGGCAGGGACAGAGCCTTGTCTCCGTCACCGAGCCTCTTGACACAGACCTCGAGGCACGTCAGAACGAGGACAGGATTGCATCCCGTGTCGCCTCGAAGCTCAGCGATGACGATGCCTTCCTGACAAGCGTCGGAGACAAGAGCGTCGAATATGTCGATTCGAAGATGGGAGATATCGAAGGAAAGTATGCACAGTCGACGGACGAGAAGATCGCCGCATCTGCCGAGAGCGTCAGAAAGGATATAAAGAGCGCGGACGAGATTGCATCAGAGCTTCTCGAAAACGAGTCCTTCATGAGTGCTCTCGAGAGTTCTGTCAAGGACAAGCTCGGCGACGAATACGATGCCGAGATGCTTGCCCAGGCAATCGTATCTTCCGACGCGTTCAAGAATGCACTTCAAAAGATGCTCGAGGAAGAGAAGAGCGATACTGTTCCGCTTCCCGTATTCACGACAGATACGAATGCTTCTTACACTGAAGAAGAATACAGAGAAGTCAGGAGCGCAGAGCGCAGTGACGAGATATCGCGGGTACTCGAGTTCCTCGGCTACTGATTTCATTCACATTTCAGATTATTTCCCGGGACTCCCGGGATTTTCTTTTCTCAGTCGGGATAGTGTCTTGTCTCTCCCTCGGGTGTGGTGATCGTCCAGATGCCGTTCTCGAGAGACTTCAGGTAACAGTTACAGAGAGGCACCTTTCCGCCTCCATCCGGAAGATCTATTGTATATACCGGCATTCCGAGCCCGGAGAGTCTTATCCTCATCTCCTTTTCAAGTTCCAGCCCTTCGCTGACGGGGACACGCAGGTGCCGCGTTCCCTTCACGAGGTCTCCCTGGAAGAGGTAGTAGGGCTTTATTCTCGCCATGAGGAGCTTCTTTGAGAGCTCTTCCTGCACCTCGATGGAGTCGTTCACTCCCCTTAGCAGTACTGTCTGGTTCATCATGGGGATGCCGAGCTTCATGAAGCCTTTCAGAGCTTCCTCCGCCCCGGCTGTTATCTCTGCCGGATGATTGAACTGCGTCATGAGATAGAAAGGGGCTCCGTGGCTGTTCTTCTCTATTATGCTGAAGAGGGAAGGCGTGAAACGCGCGGGGTTACTCACGAGCGCGCGTGTACATAACCGGTATATGACATCATCCCTTGCATCCTTGAGTGTGGAGAGAAGCTTCTCAATGCGCTCATCGGAGAGCGTGAACATGTCGCCTCCTGTGAGGAGCACCTCATTTATCTCGCTGTGGTTTTTCAGAAAGGCTGCAACAGAGGCGATGTCCCCGTCCGTGCACGCTCCTGCCATACTTCCCGAGAAGCGCCGTCTGAAACAGTGGCGGCAGTATGCAAAGCAGGTGTCGGTGACAAGGAAGGCCGCACGGTTGTGGTAGCGCCTGACAAACCTCGGTGTGACTGAGTATTTCCCCTCCATCTGAGGGTCTGATGTTCCGCATGTATCTCTGTTTTCCTCTGCTGACGGCACGAACTGACGCCTTATTGCGGGATTACCGAGAAGGGGGATTATGTTATCTGAAATGAGGAGGGGGAGGGTGTCGGGGCCCTTTTCGTCCCACATCTTCTCCTCTTCGGTAAGGTCTATAAGTTTTCCGAGTTCTTCAATTGTAGTTACAGTCACCCGTCTGTTGTACTCTTTTCACCTTCTTTTAACAACAATTATTGTCGTAATGTTCTTCAAAGAGCCTTATAATCAATAGTTGATTGGAGTTTTTATGGCAGATAATTCTCGAAAACTGAAACTTGACTACAAGCGCACCTGTCTCATAGGTTTCGCATTCTTCGGCATCCTGCTTCTGTGGCAGGTATATGATTCATGGTGTCCGACATTCCTTACAGATATCTTTGCACGTCATATGTACGGCCAGTCGTCGTCTCAGCTCAAGGCGGCGGGAAACAGCGAGCATATTCTCAAGGTCCAGTGGCTTGTCGGCATAATCATGGCATGCGACAACCTTGCAGCTCTCATCCTCCTTCCCATTTTCGGGCGTCTCTCCGACAGGACGAAGTCTCCCATCGGAAAGAGAATGCCCTACATCCTCGCGGGAACATTCGTTTCAGCGATAGTATTCCCGTTCATCCCTCTCTTCTTCCACTATAACAACATTGCCGGAATGGTCGTGTGTATGGCTCTCGTCCTCATCTTCATGATGATGTACCGCAACCCCGCCGTCGCCCTCATGCCCGACATTACGCCGAAGCCGCTGAGAGCAAAGGCAAACGGAATCATCAATATCATGGGGTACCTGGGAGGCGCTGCTGCAACCGTACTCGGGATCTTTTTAAAGCTTTCCTCTTACATAAACGTCGCCGATGAAGCGAGAAAGATGTACATCATCGAGATCCCGTTCATAGTTGCTTCTGTTCTTATGGTGATCTCGGCTCTCGTTCTCTTCTTCACGATAAAGGAGAACAGGATCGAGGAGGAGATGGCTCCTCTGATGGCCGAGGGTGAAAAGCTTGCGGCTATCGAGAATCCCGTCGATGATTCGAAGCCCATGAGCCCGGCAAACAGGAGAATGCTCTTTGCCATCCTTGCAGCCGAATTCTTCTGGTTCATGGCAGACAATGCTATCGGAACGTATATCGGGAACTACGTAATCTACTACCTCAACAGCGTATCGAGTGCGACGATGATTCTTACAATCATCGGAGGTCTGGCATCCGTAATCGGTTTTGCGACGGCAGGCACGATTGCCGACAGAATCGGACGCAAGTGGACGATAAGCACAGGTCTCGGCATCACACTTTTCGGCTACATCATCATGACATTCGTCGGTCCCTCGGGAAAGGTTGTCGGTGCAAACGGCGAGTATTCGTTCCCCGTCATGCTTTATGTTGTATGGATTATCAAGGGATTCGGTATGTCGCTTGTGCATAACTGTTCCTTCCCGATGATTGTCGAGCTCTGCTCCTCGAAGAAGATCGGACAGTTCACAGGCTACTACTATGCGGCAAGCATGGCTGCACAGACGGTAACTCCCGTCCTCCTTGGCCTCCTCTTGACTCATTTCACACTCTGGGGCATCCTTCCCGTCTATTCCGGCGTTCTTCTCTGTGTTTCTTTCATCGTATTCACGGCTCTCGTTAAGAATATCAAGGCCGAGAAGATTCAGAATTCAAAGGGCCTCGAGGCTCTCGGAGGAGATGAATAATGGCAACACCGCATAACAGCGCCTCAAAGGGAGAGATAGCAGAGCGTATCCTCCTCCCCGGCGACCCCCTGAGGGCGAAACATATCGCCGAAACATATTTTGACAACCCTGTCTGCTACAATGAGACGAGGGGGATGCTCGGCTTCTCCGGTTACTGGAAGGGTGAGAGAATATCCGTCCAGGGGACGGGCATGGGAATGCCGTCCTTCAGCATATATGCAAACGAGCTTATCGATGTCTACGGATGCCGTAAACTCATAAGAGTCGGCACATGCGGCACAAACTCCCCGCATCTCGGACTGCGTGACATATTCATTGCACAGGCTGCGGCGACGGACAGCGGAATGAACAGCGACCGCTTCGGCCTCACGTTCCACTATGCCCCCATACCTTCATTCTCACTCATGAAGACTGCTTATGATATTGCAGTGAAGAAGGGAGCAAGGGTCACAGTCGGCGAGTGCTTCTCGTCCGATGCTTTCTATGACGAGAGACACGACGAGAAGATGAAGACGATGCAGAAGCTGGGAATCATGGCGGAGGAGATGGAGAGCGCCGAGCTCTACACTCTCGGTGCACTCAAGGGAGTCGATACCCTTGCGCTCTTCACTGTCAGCGACAACATTCTGACAGGTGAGGGAACAAGTGCCGAAGAGAGGCAGAAGAATTTCAACACCATGATCGAGATAGCCCTCGATACTCTGATAGCATAGTTGTCCCCAAAACGTCTTTTTTT
>CAVFZO010000071.1:0-10752 GCA_963626925.1 Clostridium sp. AM49-4BH | reverse complement strand
CAACTGCATCATATGCAGCCTGCTCGTCTGTGTGGTTGTCGCTGAAGACGACGCCCATGCCGAGCTTGTACTCGCCCTTTGTCTTGAGGGATGCTGTCTCTGTCTTTGTTTCAACAGCAGCAGAAGCAGGCTCCTCGGCCTTTACTGTTTCAGCTTCCTTAACAGTTTCCGTTTCTGTCGCCGCTGCCGTAGTAGTTGTAGTTGTGGTGGTAGTTGTTGCCGCCTGGGCACCTGTCGTGCCGCTTGTTGTACCGGAAGCACTCTTTCCCGAGCAGGATACAACTGCAAAGATGAGACAGAGCGCCATAAGAACAGCCATTGCTTTTCTCATATTTTCTCCTTATGTCGCGCGATTTTTCAATCGTGATTGTTTTCCGTGTAAATATATACAATTATCGTTATGTATAGTCAATTAAATATCTATAAATTGTTAACGATTATTTTGCGGTATAATTCACCCCTTCCGGCCGGA
Organism: Clostridium sp. AM49-4BH; assembly: GCA_963626925.1. Classification (GTDB taxonomy): domain Bacteria; phylum Spirochaetota; class Spirochaetia; order Sphaerochaetales; family Sphaerochaetaceae; genus Ornithospirochaeta. The sequence goes on along the minus strand of CAVFZO010000071.1, from coordinate 10,280 downwards.
GTGGACTCAAGTCTCAAAAGGACAAAGGATTATGGAGCTCAATATGGAATGAACAAACGAACGCACTCTTCATCTTTCAAGGTAAAAAAACGCTCCCGATTTTCTTCTTGCAGGCGGATGAATATGAGGTATAATAACTTCGTTAAACGGAACCGCCCTCCTTTCATCTTCTGAAGCATGGAGGGTGGACCTTTTTTCAGAGTACCTTCCAGCTTCCTTTTCTTCTGCTGCCGCTGCGGATCACCAGTCCATACTTCTTCAGATAGGAAATATTGTTCTCCATAGCAGTATCACTCATACTTATAAAGGTAAGAGAGTTCCTTCATCGTAATGCCGGGATTCTTCCTCATCTCATCCAGAATCCTCTTTCTTGTCTCGTTGAGTCCCGCTCTCTCCGGAACACTTTCCTCGTCACGGATAAACGAATCGGTTATATAGGAAACGGCATCATTCCGAGGGCGAACCGATGTCAAATCGATCCGGTCATACGGAATTGTGACTACAATCGAGTTGTCGTTTATGGAAAAGGCCTGCCTTCCATAAACGGATGTAATCACGGGAACGCCTCGGCCGCTTCTCTCGCTTATATGAAGCTGAAGGAATATTTCCGCAAGTTTCCTGTTCCTCGGGACTGAAATGCCATTAAAAAAGCCGCTGACTGTCCGTTTTCCGGTCAGTGTTCCGTTCGATACTATTTCTATCCTGTTGTTGAAAACAAGCATCAAAGGGCCGTTGCCGTCTGTCCAGTCATTGTGGATTAATGCATTCACCACAGCCTCGCGATATGAAACGGAATCAAAAAGAGGGACCTCGCTTCTTTCTGCAAAGCGGTCTCTCTCGTCAGACTGCATCACATTCAATACATCGCCGTAAGTCATAAGTTTGTAGAAGGAGGAAAGAATGCTGTCGTCCCCCATATTTCTCACAGCATAGAGAGGGCTTGTCTTATCTTTTCCCGCATACTGGACAATCCTTATCGACAGGTGACTGTTATCTGAAAGAAGCTGGGCCAGAAGGTTATACTCCCCTTCGGGGGTTCTGAGTTCCAGATTGGCCTCGAATGTTTCCTTATTGAGGGGGATTCCTGCTTTGCTGTAGCTTTCAAAAAGCATGTTGAATGTCAGATTCTGAACAAAAGCAGGGGTGTTCTCCAGCGTTGGATGTCCTTCGTTCAGAATTCTGAAGAGTTCGGCCTCACGTTTCGGCAATCTGCTCAGATTCACCTTGCTTGAACCTATCCTCATATAACGTACTCCGTTGAATGATGTGGGGATTCTGCGGGCTGCCGGAGCAACAAGCACTTCTACTCTTTTTCCGTTTAAGGTGAGTTCCTTGAAGCTGAAGTTTATATCTGGAGAAAGCTGTCGTGCAAGAAAATGTTCAAGAGGCTCACCCTTTACATCAACGTGATGATTGAAAGACGTATCCGTAAGAGCATGTGTCTCGTTGTTGACTCCCCATATCAGGTATCCGTTTTCCTTTTCGTAAAGTGCGGCGGCATTAGAAAGAGATGAGATATATGCTCCGATTTCCGTCGGATCATACCAGCTGTCTTTGAACTCGAACCACTCTTCTTCTGCAGCATAACCAATCAGCTCTCTTACATTATCTTCCAATTCCATTACAACCCCTCGAGAATCAGATTACCCAACTGATTACCCAACTGATTACCCAACCGATCACCCAACCAGATTACCCAACCGATTACCCAACCGATTACCCAACCGATTACCCAACCGATCACCCAACCGATCACCCAACCGATCACCCAACCTTGCTGATAATCAAATGATGCCCCGTTACAAAGGGGCATCCAACTGTATTCATATAAGATGAAAAGCTGTTCGGGTCTTTACGTCCTCTCAGACGTCCCACTCGGTGACGAAACGTCCCTCTCCGTCGCGGAAGTTGCCGCAGGCGATGAGAATCAGGTCGATAATGGGCCAAATGCCGAGAGTAAGCCAGCCGAGAAATACCATGGCGACGCCGGAACCCGTACGGCCGAGATAGAAACGATGGACGCCGATAACTCCGAAGAAGAAGCATAGAAGAAGCGCACACAGTCTGCTCTTCGGGCTGGCATCGGGATTACGGGGGCGCTTTCCGTCCATACAATCCGGATATATCTGTCTGCACCCGCACTTGGGACAGATTTCGGCGTTATCAAGTATCTCAGCTCCGCAGTCTCTGCAATATTTCATACTGTTTTCTCCTTAATATTTACATAAGGATAAGGAAAGACACAGTTTTTTACAACAGAAAAAAGATGTTGAACTATTGAGTTTTTTCCCCCTCTCTGCTATTGTTTCGGCAAATGAAAAAGAAGACTGTGCGATTTTCATACATAATAATATAGAACCCATAAGATACCGGTATTTGTTACCGGTATTTTTTTTGCATAGGAGTTTAAAGATGAAGAATTTTGAAGGACGTTCACTCTGTGTAATCGACGACTTCACGAAGGAGGAAAGGCTCTACCTCTTCTCTCTCGTGAAAAAACTCAAGGAAGCTGTGAAGAACAACGACACAAAAACAGTCGACAGCTTCAGAATCAACGACCCGGACTGGGGTATCTACGAAGTCTTCCTGGAGGACAGCACCAGAACGAAGGAGAGTTTCAGAAACGCCATCGCCTTCCATCATGCAAAGTCCACCGAGATGAGCACAGAAAGTTCGTCCTTCAACAAGGGTGAGAGCTACGCCGACACATTCAACACCCTCTGCGGCTACAACAACCGCATCTTCATCATCCGCAGCAAGGTCGAGGGAGTCTGTGCATACCTTGCAAAGGAGTGCGGAGAGTATGCCCTTCGCAACGGACTGGGATATACACCGGTATTCATCAATGCAGGAGACGGAAGGCACGAACATCCGACGCAGGAGCTTCTCGATGAATATACATTCCTCGAGGACAACGACTGGAACACAGACGAGCTCCATATAGCACTCGTGGGCGACCTCTATCACGGCCGCACCGTCCACAGCAAGGCCGACGGCCTCAAGCTCTGGAAGAACGTAAAGGTAGACCTTATTGCCCCCACAGAGCTTGCAATGCCCCAGAACTACCTTCTGAAGATGAAGGAGAACGGCTTCATTGTCAGGACATTCTCCTCCATCGAAGAGTACCTCAACTCGGATGACATCGCTCTCAAGTGGTACTTCACACGCCCCCAGCTCGAGAGAATGGGTGAGAAGATACTCCAGAAGCAGGATGAACTGAGAGCGGCAATCACCTTCCGCGAGGAGTACATGTCAAGGATTAGCGAAGGAACGAAGTTCTATCATCCCCTCCCCAGGCACAAGGTCCACCCCACGATTCCGACATTCCTCGACAAGACGCCGCTCAACGCATGGGAGAGGCAGTCGATAAACGGCATGTACACCCGTATAGTGCTGCTCGCCCTCGTGAGCGGAAAGCTCGGCGAAGATGTCGACAAGTGCACTACAGAAAAGGCTGAAGATACCGAGTACGAATGGATAAAAGAAGTAGAGCCGAAGAACGACAAGAAGAGAGAGATCAGCGAAGGCGTCAACCCCATCAACAACGGTATCGTGATCGACCATATTCTCTCGGGCGAGGACCCCGCCGAAATCAGGCATCACATGATCCTCATCCGCCGTGTCATGGGACTGGATTCTCTCAAGGGCGGCGAGTGGGTCAGCCAGAGCTCTTCGGGCGCCTACAAGGGAATCATCTTCCGTCCCGGGCACTTCGACCTCAACCACAAGGAGATCAAGCGTCTTGCAGCGGTAGCCCCGGGATGCACGCTCAACATCATCGAGGACGGAAAGGTCGTGAAGAAGATCAGAACGAAGATGCCGCCGAGAATCTACAACTTCGACGACCTCATGTGCACGAACGAAGCATGCATCTCAAACGACACACAATCCGAGCATGTGGGCGCAATGTTCCTCCGCACTCCCGACGGCAGATATTCGTGTGCATACTGCGGCCGCAGCCACAGCTTCAAGGAAATCTTCAGACATTAAGGAGTCAGATATGGAAAAGACAAGTTACAGCAAAAGATTAGCAGAAACAGCCCTCGAGATGGGCGCGGTAAGACTCAGCCCCGCTTCCCCCTTCTGCTGGGCAAGCGGCTACTATATGCCGATTTACAATGACAACAGGACACTTCTTGCCTCGGCTGAAGCAAGAGGACTCATAGCATCTGCATTCGAGGAGATTCTCACCTCCCTCTCATTCGATCCGGATAACATCGCGGGAACGAGCACTGCGGGAATTCCCCATGCGACGACCCTTGCCGACAGACTCAACAAGAGCCTCTCATATGTGCGCTCCTCGTCCAAGGACCACGGCCTCAAGAACCAGATCGAGGGACTCGGAAGAGAGAAAGGCTACAACGGAAAGAAGGTTCTCCTCATCGAAGACCTCATCAGCACCGGCGGCTCATCCATTGCGGCTGTCAAGGCAATTCAGGAGGCCGGAGGATTGGTACCCTACTGTCTTGCAATCTTCTCATACGGATTCGATGCGTCCAGAGAGGCTTTCGCGGCACTTGATCCGAAGTGCGAATACAAAACCATACTCGACTACAACTTTGTGATAAAGACAGCACTCGATATGAACTATATAAAGAAGGAGGACGAGAGTGTCCTTCTCGAATGGTCATCCTCGCCATTTGAATGGGGAGAAAGACACGGCTTCAAAAGGGAGGTGAAATGATGAACTACAGAGAGCTTCTTACTTCTTCGGCAAAGAAAACAGGCAATTCGGCATGCATGGGGATCGACCCCTCCTTCGACGCACTCCCGGAGAAAATGGACGTCACTTCCTTCTTCCTCGAGCTCTTTGAAGCGATGGAGAAGAGAAATCTCCGCCCGGCGGCTTTCAAGCCCAATATCGGGTACTTCTCGCGTCTCGACAGGCCCCTCGAGGGCTCCTTCGAGGGCTCGAAAGCCCTTGCGGCCATCGTGAAGGCACTCCCTGAAGATATTCCCTTCATCCTCGACAGCAAACGTGGTGATATCGCATCATCGTCCCTCAACTATGCCAGAGAGGCCTATGAATGCTGGAAGGCGGACTGTGTCACAGTATCGCCGTATATGGGAAGCGACAGCATAAACCCCTTCGTCCTCAACTTTCCCGATAAGGGTATCTACATACTCCTCAGGACAAGCAACCCCGGAGGAAAGGATCTCCAGAACAGGACAATGGAGGACGGGAATCCCCTCTACATGACAGTCGCCCGGACGATTCTGAAATGGAGCAGTGAATACTCCAGGGGTATAGGAGCGGTCGCCGGAGCTACAAATCTAACTGAGTTCAGAGACATAGCCGAGCTCTACGCCGGAGACGGGATTCCCCTCCTCATTCCCGGAGTCGGAAGCCAGGGGGGAAGCGCTGAGGATGTCATCTCCATCATGAAGAAGACAGGATACGACAGAACTCTTGTAAGAATTAACTCCTCGTCGGCCCTCACCCACCCCTGGGCGAAGAAGAAGGAGAGTGCGCCGCAGAACTGGAAGGACGTATGTCTCTCTGCCATCGAGAAGTTCCTCGGGGAGTGTGCGCTTTGAAGAAGACCTTCCCGTTCTCCCATAAAGGAAAAGAGGCCGCCCTTGCCACGGTCAGCGGAGTTGCAACGACAAAGCCCTCCCTCATCAGACTCTTCGACAGGGAAATGTGCACAGATATCATCACGACAAAGTCATTCCAGGTGAAACCCAATCCCGGAAACCGCGAGCCCGTCATATGCGAGGACGAAATCGGAAGATGGGGCAACAGTGTGGGACTGAGAAACCCCGGAATGGAAACAGCCCTCCCGGAAATTATCAGGCTCAGGAAGGAAGGGCTCAGAAAATGGCTCAACATCTCGCTATCTGCCGACAACGAGGATGACTTCATAACACTAGTGAAGGCATTCGGACCTTACGCCGACTCGGTCGAGCTCAACTTCTCGTGCCCCCATGCAAAAAAGGGCTTCGGAGCATCCATCGGAAGTGACATCTCTGTGGCTTCCTCATACGTTAAAAAAATTGACGAAGCTGTCAGAGAGAGGGAGTTTCTCCTCTTTGTGAAGCTCACACCCAATGTCGACAACATCGACGAAATAGCGAAAGCTGTAATAGATGCCGGTGCAGACGGAATAGTTGCAATAAATACAGTAGGCCCCGTCCCCCATATTGAGCCGTTGACAGGGCTTCCCGTTCTCAACAACGCCATCGGAGGAAAGGGCGGAGAGAGCGGGGACGGAATATTCCCCGTTGCACTCGACGCTGTGAAAAGAATAAGGAAGGCCGTCGGAGATGATGTTCCGATCATAGGGATGGGGGGCGCAAGCGACGGAGAAAGAGCTGCCTCTCTCATACTGGCAGGAGCCGATGCAGTGGGAGTGGGGAGCGCACTCGGAAGAGTGAGCCAGAAGAAGTGGAAGGATTACCTCATAGAGGTGAAGAGGGAGGCTGAAGCTGTTCTCAGAGGAGAGCAGCCGGCACTGCTTTCGAGAACGTATCTCCGAAAGCGCCGTGCGATGGAGTACCGTCCGCACAAAGTCGAAAACGTGAAGATGCACTCCCCCGACACGATGATTCTCACGCTCGAAGGAAATGTCGAAAACTTCAAGGCCGGAGAGTTCGTATTTCTCTGGCTTCCCGGAGTCGGGGAAAAGCCCTTCTCCCTTGCACTCGCCTCTCCGCTGACCTTCATAATCAAGAAGCGCGGAATATTCACATCATCGCTTTTCGACACAATAAAGGAAGGTGACACCATCTACATAAGAGGTCCCTACGGCGGAGAAGCTGAGACAAAAAAGACAAAGAAGGCCCTTCTCATTCTCGGAGGAACGGGAGAGGCTGTCGCGGCCCCGCTCTCCGATAAGCTTGAAAAGGACGGCGTTTCTCTTTCCTTCCTTGTCGGAACAAGCAGTGGCGGCGGGAGGGGGATTCTCTGCGATGTTCTCTCCAAAAAGGGTGATTACAGGTGCATTCCGGATGATGGAAAGACAGGGAGGGTTCTCGACTACATTGCACCCGGAATCGAGCGTCTTCTCTCGGACGGCACTGCGCTCTGCGATATTTCATTCTACCTTGTAGGCCCTGAGATATTCATGAAGACTGCCGCAGAACGCCTCAAGAGCTCAGGAGTAACTCCTGACATGATTTCTGTCAGCATGGAGAAGAATACGATGTGCGGAGTCGGGCTCTGCGGCGAGTGTGCATGCGGCTCTAGGCTCATGTGCCAGTGGGGAACCTTCTTCACGCTCTCATTCCTCGAGGAGGAGGGTGTACTGTGACAGATCCACATGTCCATTTCAGAGATTTCGACGAGAAAGACAAAGAGACCATCCTCCACGGGATGAGGACGGGCCTGGAGGCCGGGTTCAACATCTTTCTGGACATGCCGAATACAAAGCCTGCTCTTACATCCCGTGAAAACGTGATAAGGCGTCTTGAGGAGGGGAAGAGGGCCGTAGAGGCACTCACCACTGAATTTGGAGATGTCAACCTCCACTACTCTCTCTATCTCGGCCTTACGGCAGACGAAGAACAGATAGCCCAAATGACAGCACTCTGCGGAGAGCTCTTTCCCGGGGTATGCGGCCTAAAGCTCTTTGCCTCCCAGTCTACGGGAAATATGGGCATTGTCAAAAAGGAAACACAGAGAAGGATTTATTCACTTCTGTCGTCACTCGGCTACAGAGGTGTCCTGGCAGTACACTCTGAAAAGGAAAGCCTCTTTCAGAGCGGAGAGACTCTACACTCCGCTCATCGTCCCCCTAAGGCAGAAATTGAAAGCGTATCGGATCAGATAGAGAACGCCCTCTCATCAGGATTCAAAGGAAATCTCCATATTGCCCACATATCGACAAAAGGGGCGCTGGATCTTGTGAGGGAGGCAAAGAAGGACGGGATGAGGATAACATGCGGCGCCACTCCGCACCACTCGCTTCTCACTACCCGCAATGAAGGAATCTTCACGAAGATGAACCCTCCCCTGAGGGACAAAAAAGACAGAGATGCCGTTCTCGAGGCTCTCTTCGACTCCACAGTCGACTGGGCTGAGAGCGACCACGCTCCGCACTCACTCTCCGACAAGATCAAAGGCGCCTCCGGTATCCCGGGATTCGAGGGAATGCTGAGACTCATCAGATTCCTCAGAAGAGAAGGAATGGATGAGAAAAGACTAAACGATCTCTTCTCCGATAATGCCGTAAAGGTCTTCTCCCTTCCCTGGAAGGCTGAGAGAGTTCCGGCTCTGATCAGTGACGAAATGATTGAAAAGGCCGGACGGGAATATCCATACTCGGCGTGGAGCCACCCTCTCTCTTGAGGTTTTTTCTGAATGCATCAGTACATACTTTAAACATCTAGTGTAGCGTCTCAATGACATTTTGAATAATCTGCTAAATATGCTAAATTAGTTGTTGCTATTTATCCTGATTATGCTAATATATGTATAAGTAAATTTAGCATATTTAGGAGGAGCCATGTCTATCACACGCTCTTATAACAAAAACACGGACACAAACTATGCCTATGACACGACCTATGTCTGGGATGATGAACTACAAAAGAAGGTCCAGAAAAAGAGATGCATCGGCCAGTTTGATGAAAAAACAGGAGAAGTAGTTCCGAACAAAAAGCGAGGAAGACCGAGAAAAGAGGTTACAACACAAGTTGTTCCAAAGGAAGAAAAGCCAGCAATCCAGAAAAACAGCAAAGCTATTGCAAAAACGATGGATGACATATCGTCGAGACTGCATGAGATAGAAAAGTCATATCATTCTCTCGAGAATGCAGTAACAGCCCTTGGAAAGGATCTCGCACGCCTGAAGGAGCAGACAGTATGATGAGCAGTCTGTATTCTCACGGCGGTTGAACGGGGTTTACCTATGGGAAGGCCTCGCATCTACCACATATCTTTAACCGAAGAGGAACGGGACTTCCTGAAGAATGTCAAAAGGAAGACGAAGTCTCCTGTAGTCATGGCTCGGTGCAGGGTTCTCCTCGAAGCAGATGAAAGCCGCTTTAAACAGCGTTCTACACAGAAAATAGCGGCCAAGGCAGGGGTTTCCCCTGCTACGGTCTCTGCCGTGCTTAAGCTTTTCGTCGAGGGAGGGGTCTCTAATGTTATAACGCTTAAGCGAAACCCGAATTCGAATGTCTCAAGGCTTAAGGTTACAGGAGAAATCGAAGCAAAGATTATTGCGAAAGCCTGCAGCAGCAAACCGGCAGGACATGTCCGCTGGACACTGACACTCCTGACTGATGAAATGAAAGTCATACTCGAGGAAGGTGTAAGCAGGGCAACCATAGGTCGGACACTCAGAACGAATGGCATAAGACCGCACCTGAACTCGTACTGGTGTATTCCTCCGGAAGAAGATGCCGAGTTTGTAGCTGCCATGGAGGACATTCTGGATCTCTACCAGCAGCCTTATGACCCCGACTATCCTCTATGGTGTATGGACGAGAAGCCGTACCAGCTTCTCGATGAATCCCGATCTCCTATTCCGATGCGCCCGGGAAGTGTAGAGAAGCTCGATTCAGAATACGTGAGAAACGGGACAGCTTCCGTCTTCTGTTTTATCCAGCCTCACAGCGGGAAGATAGTCGAAATGGTGGAGCCGACACGCACAGCTGTCGACTGGGCAGAAAAGATTCGATATTTAGTAGATCATGTTGTCCCCGGAGCCAAAAAGATCAGGCTTGTGGTGGACAACCTCAATACTCACTGCACAGCTTCTCTATATAAGGCATTTCCTCCTGAAGAGGCGAGGAGAATAGCATCAAAGCTTGAAATTCACTACACTCCGAAACACGGAAGTTGGCTCAACATCGCCGAAATCGGCATAAACATCATGACACGGCAGTGTCTGAACAGAAGAATTCCCGGTATTGATGAACTGCGAAAGGAACTGGATGCCTGGAGTAAGGACTATAACGAGAACTCCACTCCCATAAGCTGGCAGTTCGAGAATAAAGATTCGCGCATCAAACTCAAGAGGCTCTATCCTGACATAGATCAATTCCACAAGGATCGGGATGAGCGACGCGAACAGAAAAGCAATAAAGAAGAATAATTTTCTAAACAAAGTTCAGGATACAGGGGATGCTGTGCTAATTTTTGTGTCACAGCCCCTCTCCGATCGTCTTCAGACAATTTCGCATAGCCTATGGAGTTATTTTTGTGGGCTGTGATGCTAAATAAAGTAGACGACCTCAGCGATTTTCGAGTTATTCAAAATGTCATTGAGACGCTACACTAGTCTTCCTTTCCCAGATGCAGTTTTTCTGACATCTGTTATTACGTTCAACCA
>CAVFZO010000070.1:0-10767 GCA_963626925.1 Clostridium sp. AM49-4BH | reverse complement strand
CTTAAAGACAAGCCCGTCGATTTTAACTTCTGTCGGAGCCGTGACGGTCTTTCCGTAAGCCACATCCTTTACGACCGAGCTCGTGGAACTGTCAATATAACAGAAATTAACATTGAACGAAGACACCTTTTCCCACTTGGCAGTAAGTGTCATGGACTCTTTAACGCCTTCTGTCCTGGCATCGAATTTTGTTGAACCATTATACCATCCCTGGAACCTGTACCCGTCATATTCCGGAGTTGAAAGATTAAGTACGGTTCCATACTCGACACTCAGCGTCGTAGTGCTGTCGTTCCCGTTGTTCGGATTTACGTTCACTGTATACATGACGGGTGTCCAAATAGCATAAAGACTGAAAACTTTCCTTTTCATTCATACAAGTCCCCGATATCGACAATGAAATACTTTCCCCCTTTCCGAAGGAGTGCCTCGGAGTCCTTCAGCTTCACGCTGATTCTCTCCCCCAGCACATATTCATAACCGAACGCCGTCGTCTGGGGGAGTATCAGCCTCGTCTCCAGCCCGTACAGAAGAAGAGGTCTGAATACCGGTGCAAAGACAGGATAAACACCTTCCACGACAAAGATGTTCTCCTCCGAATGAAGAAGAGATAAAATACGGAAAGCCTCCTCTTTCTCTCTTTTAAAGAGGCTGACAGCGTCGACGAGAGTGACGCCTTCCCTGTCCTTTTCAAGTGCACCGGAGAGAGTGCCGAGTTCACCGGCATCGACCGTATCGCGTCCGGAGAGAGCACAGATTCTCCCGATGAGTTTCCTAAAGCCGTAATACCCGCATGTACCCGGCCCCGCAACAAGAATTCTGCCGGCATCTTTGAACGCCTCCGCCGCCGTTAATCCCGGATAATCTTTCTCTTCGGGAGGCGAGAGGTAATCGAGCGGAGTGCTTCCGTACCTGTTCTTCCTCGAAAGAAGCTCCGGCGGGCTCACTTTCATCACATCACTGAGGTTCCGGTAATTTCCTGTACCGATGACATAGTGGAGAACATTGTTCCCCCTTTCGTCCTCTTCATAGATATCGGCTCCGCAGCCCAGAATCCCGTCCACGGCCTCCTTTCTTCCGCCCGCCAGTGCGACTGAGAGCGGCGTGAGGAGGAAGGACGAATGCGACCTGATACTCAGGTCATCAGGCTTTCCGATGAGAAGCGGATAAAGCGATGGGTCGAACCCTTCATTCCTGACAGCCTCCTCTATCAGGGGGATGTGAAAAAAGTCCGGAGAATCAAGATACGAAGAGGAGACAACTCTCTCGAGAACCTCCCTCGAAGGGCTTCTGTAAGCGATGAGATCTCTCAGGGCTTTCTCTCCTTTTTCTCCTCCCGGGGAGAGGATGTTCTTCTGGAAAAGATAGTCAAGTATCTTCATGCTTACTGCCGGGTAAGTATCGATTTTATCCGTTGTCATACCGGGAACCGAAAGCAGGAGAAAGAAGGCATCCTCGTTGTCGTGTTCGACGGCGGTGTTGAGAAGAAAGTTCATTTCCTTCTCCTCTTCCTCTACTGCCTCCGGAAAGAGTCTGACGAGCCTCGAGAGAATTGGTGTCAGCCGTGGATATGCAATCAAGGAAAATGCAAGACTGCAGATTTCTCCGGATAAGTCCTCTTCCTCACGCGAGGCGGCTATGAGGTCGATGAGTCTGTCCAGCCACTTGAGAAGATAATCTTCCATGAATGGAAGAACCCCCTCCTTATTCCTTTCCGTCTCCCCTTTCAATGAAATGAGAAACAATGTGACGTCGTATATCAGGGCATTCAGCCCTTCCCCGTTTTTCCTGTAGAATTCAGACGTCTCACAGGGTGTTCCGCAAAACGGATTGAAGAGAGATGAGAGTTCATCGCGTTCGAATGTGATTCCGCTCCCGATAAATCTGAGAACTCTGTAGAAGGAAGTATACCGCACCAGCATCCACTCAAAACTCCCCTCCTCTGTCTTCCTCTTTCTGTGATGTCTGTTGATGACACCGAGGGCGGAACGTGCAAGATCACTTCCTCCCGTTCTGAGTCCGAGAAGAAAGGAAGCAGCAGCCCTGTCAAAACTGTTGTTCCTGTCATCGTCTGTGACATAATCCTCTTCCCTAATGATTTCAGAATCAAGCAGATCAATCAGACTCATTCATTCCAGCCTCCCGACGTACCTCCATTCTCTGCTTTATGTGTACAAAGACATCGACGGAAAATCTTTTTCTTCCAAGCCGGAACGAATTTCAAATCTGTCGATATTTCCGGACACACAGCGGATAGAATCGTCTCATGGAACATCAGACGACAGCAGAGATAACAGGCATGGAGCAGACTGCGGCAGAAACACTTATCTTCACTATGGGAAAACTCGACAACGAGACGTCGGCCGGAGACGGAATGATCGGCTTTGAAAAGTATGCAGGATGCCGGCTGAGAATACTCCGGGTATCGGGATGTGAAGTCGGCAGAGCCGGCGGAAAAGGAAGGCATTCAGGGAGATTTTTCACCATCGATGATGATATTCTCTACCGGTCCGGGGACAGCATGGCCCTGACGACAGCAGCCTCTGCATTCCATGCCCTCATACGTCATGGCGATCCGTGCTCAATACCGGCGTCAGAAGAAGACGACAGTATAATCGACGCACTTTCATAGAAAGACCTGCAAGGCCGTGATCAACTGTGGCAGCAGTTCACAAAAAGTACGGATTACAGGTTATACTGTACACAAGGAGGAAAGAAGGATGGCCGGACTCATCACCTACAACAGGAAGCTTTACCGTATCGTGAGAGGAAGGGAGATAGCCGTCTCCCCGGATAACGGCTTCAACTGGATGACTATATACCGCTCCGGATTCGGAATCGGGAGAATGACAGACCTTCTCGACAACGGAAACGAACTGCTTCTGCTCTCCGACGGCGGGCTCTACTACTCAACAGACGGCGGAAGGAACTTCTACAGGCGGAGCAGATGAAGAACTTCGAGAACCTTACAGCCCTTGCGGCAGTGCTCTCGAGAGAGCACGGTGCGACAATTAACGAGATAATCGCGTCCCCCGCACTCGGGTACCTCAGGGACGGGAACGGGAAGAAATCACGCTCATGCGTCTACAATGACATGGAAAGCCTCTACACCAACTTCGGTCTCAACGTATACAGGGACGATGACGAGAAACCGAGGGGAAAAAGCGGAAGGGAAGTTGTCTACAGGATCGACGGAGACGAATGGAAGACCTTCAAAAGAGACTTCCTGAAGAGAATCATCGATGATGACGACAGAAGGCTTCTCTCCTTCATGCTCGAGTGTGCAGGGAGCGTCTCCCCTCTCCTCTCGGCAGCCGACAGGGGTTTTCTGACAAGGATAGGCGACCTTGTGGGGAGGCTCAACGTGAAACCGACAGACTCGAAGGGCTTCTTCGCTCTCGAGAGCACCCGCAACCTCCAGAAGCTTCTGAAAGCACAGGAGGAAAGAAGTGCCGTCTACATAACATACAGCGGAGAGACAAACTCCAGGCATCTCTTCGTCCTTAAGTGCTTCTCCTTCGCAGGAGGACTCTATGCTTACGTGATGCAGAGCAGCGACGGCTTCGTCTATACGCTCTCCATTCCCCGTATAACAGGTGTTTCGTCACTGGATTCAAAAAAGACGAAGATGCCCGCACCTCAGACAGACATGAAGAAGGTGCTCTCCGATCCGTTCGGCATAGTACGCGACAGAGAGGAGTTCACGGCCGTCATAAAGCTCCACGACTACCAGGGGTTGTACGAAAAGGAGAAGGAGTGGCCGGAATGCGTCACAATCGAAGACGAGGTGGAAGGCACACACATCTTCAGGGTTACGACAAGCGGCTTCTACTGGCTGAAGCGCTGGGTCCTCGCCCTCGGTCCGTCGGCTGAAGTCATCTCCCCGGAGTGGCTGAGAGACGAAGTGAGAATGACTGTGGAGGAAATGAGGAAGCGGTACGACGAGAATCCGGCTCCATGAGATGCCGACAGGTTGTGCACAAATATCTAATGCCGTCCGGCCGGCAGTTATGATTTCCGGCGCAGAACATCCCCTCTTCCGCCTTTATTCTGATATGACAGGCTTTTGTTTTACGCCTGCCTCATAACGTTGTGCTTCTTTGTCTTTTCTTCTTTACACAGATGAAGAAGGAAAAAATCTTAAGAAGGATGATTCTGTATTTTTCAGCAACAGGAAACAGCAGGTGCGCTGCCTCCCGTATTGCCTCGTCTCCCGGAGGGAAAGCACACTCTATTGAAACATACACCGGCGATATTACCCTCAAGGGCGGCGGGGTCTTCGGTCTTGTAACTTGAACCTGTTCCCGGGAGCTTCCAGTCAATGTGCGTGAATACCACGAAAAGATGTACCTCACATCTTCTCCCGATACTTATTCTTTTGTTGCTGCAACATACGGCACAACCCCTGGAGCAGCAGGCTTTGATGCACGGAGAATCCTCAGAAAGAAGGGAATCAGGACTTGCGCACTCTACTCTATCCGGATGCCCGACAGACACCCATTTTCAACCTGAGCGGTAAGGACAGGGTGAATAAAATACTCTTATCTTCTGATAAAGAGATTGATGGCGTAATAGAATGCATAAAGACGGGAAAAAGAGGAAACATGATGAAGCGCTCTGTCCCCTGCGCTCCGAGGTACCTGACCGGTATCCTCTAAAACAGGATGCGTCGTACAAATCACCTGAGTGTCAACACGGACTGCACAGGATGCTCACTCTGTGCAAAAAGATGCCCCGCAGGTGCAATCAGGATGGAGAATAAAAAGCCCGTATGGATAAAAAGCGGATGTGTCATGTGTCTCAGGTGCCTTCATCTCTGTCCGAAGACTGTGATAGAATACGACAACAAGACAAGAAAACACGGGCAGTACCACCACCCGGAAGAATAGAACTAAAGAGAGGATAGCAGGAATGAAGATTGTATTATTCGGAGTAAGCTGCGTCGGCAAAACCACAACGGCTGAATTACTGGCACAAAAGCTCGGTTACAAATTCTACGATCTCGATGCCGAGCTGAAGGCAGAGCTCGGTATTACGTTGAGACAGTTCATGTCAAGTCACTTCCCTTACGAAAGGGATAAAATAAGAGGTGGAATCATAAACAGCATACTCGGAAGAGACGAGAATATGGTCTTTTCTTTATGTCCGATCTACTACATAAGGATTTTCAAACACAGCCTCCATTCTCCCGATGTACTTTCAATAGAACTCAGAGATACGCCTGAAAACATATTCTCGCGCCTCATATTCACCGATGCGGATGATGTTCCCTACAAAGATGATGAGTATGCACAGAAGCACAGAAAAGAATACTTGAGCAAAATAAAGACGGACACGACTTTTTACAGGAATGCATGCAGGAAACTGGGATGTGTCAGCGTCTTCGACATGAACGGAGACTCGCCGGACGTGGTTGTGGAGAGAATTATCAGGGGGTACTCACTCTCCCCGCAGTCTCTCACGGAATAAGCTGATAATACCTCCTCCAATGTATAATGAGGTTTTGAATCACACTTCATCTTTAACAAACATTATTTTTTTATTCCTAACCAGGCACTATAGTCAGAATAACTGATTTTAACAATTCATGGATTTACATATAGCGAGCTTTAAAATTAACTTCAGAATTAATGATTATGATGTCAGACTCACAGGCAGAAAAACGACTTGGTTATCAAAAATCCTTATATGAGCTGCCGCCTCTTCACGCCAACGCCTATATGTCTGAAATAATGCATAAGAAAACTCATGCGTCGAAGTTTTTAGACACATACGTTAGATAATCATCAGAAGAAGCAGAATGCTATTTCTTTCACATGCATACAGGAAGATTAAATTAAATGGAGGCAGTATGAAAAACACGGCTTTGGCAGAGAAAATCAGAAAATATTACACAGTCGGAAAAGGAAAGGAGAACATATCCGATACAGGAAGATGGTTCATGCTTGGAGTGAAACAGAAAAACATAGAATTGACGAGATGCTGTCTCTTACTGATCCGGGACTGGTGTAAGAATAATCCGGACAGTATTTACGATTCCACAGCTTTCGTCGAAGCTTATAAATACACGGAATTCCTGGACGTAATCGACGACATCAGGAACGACGGCATTGGCCGGGAATCCTCGTTCGGATACTCCTTCAACCCGTTCGTGCTGAGTCCTGACGAAATCTACTCCATCATAAATGATAAGAAATCAGCACTATCACTCATCACAGAAGGAACATATGCCTTCATCCTTGACACAGTCAACCAGGAGGTGCCGCTCGGCTGGAAATTCAGGCCCGATGAGATGAGATGTGTCCTTACACAGTTCGTAAACAGTTGGACAGCATTGGATTTCACTTCGTTCCTTGAAAAGCATGAGGATGAACTCATGGAGACGGAGAACAGCTTCATCAACCTCTCGTATATTCTCGAGAGCCTCGTAATTGATGAAAAGACAGAGTCAGCCTTCGACAGCCTCTTTGCCTTCATGAAGAGATGCGCCGATGAATACGGTATCTCATGGAAAAAGGATGATACACTGTCCGATCCTCTCAGGACTGCAGTTCTCTACAATAACGAACACGCATTCTCCGCTCTCGCCGCAGAAGCAGAAGAGAAGAGCGTAAAAATCGTCTACAGAGAATATCCCTCGAAGAGTTTGTCAATACTGCGCTCCATACTCTCATCCTCTCAGCTTCTTCCGGGAACAGAAGACGGAAAAGATGCATTCTACTGCCTTCTGAAAGAATCGAATCCGAGTGAAGAAATCGTGAAAATGACGTATCATCAGTCTTATACCGATGCGCTCTCGTATGCCGTACAGAACACGGAGTTCTCATCCGGGCTTTATCCGTTCATCATGACACCGCACGACGACGTCAATGAAATAAAGGACGGAAATCTGTCCCCCCTGGGATATGCAATCAAATGCGGAAACACAAAAGGCGTCGAAAAACTCCTCGAACTCGGCGGAGATCCGCTGAAAACCGACAAGGACGGAAACACGGTCCTCCACCGTGTCTGTGCCGGAAAAAATGACGGTTTACAACACATCATTAAGACTCTCTCCTTCCCTGTGGAATATCTTATGCTTGAAAATAACAAGGGAAAGTCCCCTCTCGACTACCTTCTCTGCGGCGGAAAACTCGAACTCTGACCGGAAATGTAGTCAGCAAAGCCGGAAGATCCAACCAGGCCCTCCGGCTTTCCTGTCAAAAAGGGTACAATCAATATCTTTCTCTTTCCCTGTTTTCTAATGACGGGAACCGGCATAGAAGAATTATCTTCTATCAGACTGCCTGCCATGCTGATCCCCCGCGAGCACCGTCCGTCATGCCTTCTTTTCGCCGGAGGAATTGACAAGACTACAAACATCCTCCTGATGCAAACGTCGGAGTCTACCGTTTCCGATATCTCTGCCACAGCGGTATGAGACAAACGCTCCCTGCCGGCTTTATGAATCTGGAGCTGATCGGGATCGAACCGACCACCTATTGAATGCCATTCAATCGCTCTAACCAGATGAGCTACAGCCCCGAAAATTATACGTTGAATATAACTTAAAAACATCTCAAGTACAAGAACAAAAGGAAATGAAAAAACTCAAAAAAAGGCATCACAACCTCAGTAGAGAGGAAATAAAAGGTAAGACTTCTTATATGGTATTCGGCATAAGCGATTTATACACATGTCACTGCTTCATCTGTATGATGAAGCATGCCACAATAAGTCTCGTTTGCCAGTTACATAGATTGAGCAGGAAAGATGGCATTGCCTTCACTCTGGTACATGAACTGCCGTCCCTGCATTGAGCAGAGAAAACCGTGATTGTGCGCTGTTTTTCAGACGCCCTTCACAAGATGAGGAATTAGAAGCTCTCTTATTTTTCGCGCCTTTTATCTTCACTCTGTTTTCCTGTTCACGGCTTCATTTCTCTCTGACGGCCGTAAAATATACATAAAGTACCCGATATTTGCATAGATATGCACTTTTCATGCATATTAGAAATCCATATACTTCACCCTAAGGAGAAATTCCATGAAAAAGATTACTGCTTTACTACTTGTTCTTTTGACAATAGCTTCTCTTTCCGCAGGTGGAGCTAAAGAAGACTCCTCTGTCGATAATTCCCTCAATAAGGTGCTCGAGAAAGGAGAGTTCGTACTCGGCCTCGATGATTCATTCCCTCCCATGGGTTACAGAGATGAAAACGGAGAAATCGTAGGCTTCGATATCGACACAGCACGGGAAGTATGCAAGAGGCTCGGTGTCGAGCTTGTAACACAGCCGATTGACTGGACTGCAAAGGAGCAGGAGTTGCAGACGGGCAATATCGACTGCATATGGAACGGCTTCACAATCACACCCGAAAGAGAGGAAGCTCTCACATTCTCCGACCCTTATGTAGATAACGCACAGGTTGCAGTTGTAAAGATTTCCTCCGGCTGTGAGACTCTGGCAGATTTAAAGGGAAAGACAATCGGTGTTCAGGCCGGTTCCTCTGCCGAGGATGCAATTGAGGATACCGAAGGCTTCAAGGAGAGCGTCAGGGAAGTAGTCGAGTTCAAGGACAACCTCACAGCTTTAATGGACCTTGAAATCGGAGGAGTAGACGCCGTAATCATGGACCTCTTGGTTGCCAACGATAATATCGCAAGGTCCGGAAAGGGAATATTCAAGGTACTGGATGAAGGACTCGCAAACGAAGAATACGGAATCGGCTTCAGAAAGGGTGATATCGCCCTCAGGGATGCTGTACAGAGCGCACTCAACGAGATGGCTGCCGACGGAACTCTTGCCGCAATTGCAGAGAAGTGGTTCGGTGCAGATATCACAGTTGTAGGTAAATAAGAGATGGAGAAATTACTGCTGCAGCTTCTGGACGGCATGTATGTATCCCTCAGGATATTCACGCTTACCCTCCTCTTCTCGCTTCCTCTGGGCTTTGTAGTCTGCAGGGGCAAGATGAGCCGTTTCAAGCCCCTGTCATTCATTGTGGATTTATACATCCAGATAATGAGAGGCACGCCTCTTATCCTGCAGCTGATTTTCTTCTATTTCGCCCCCTACTATCTTTTCGGCTTCTCTTTCCAGCGTTTCACCGCTGCCATAATTGCATTCACAATCAACTACAGCGCGTACTTTGCTGAAATATACCGCTCGGGACTGCAGGCTGTCGATAAAGGCCAGTATGAAGCGAGCAGGGTTCTCGGCTTTTCAAAAGGCTATACCTTTTTCCACATAATACTGCCGCAGGTTGTGAAGACGGTCATGCCATCCCTCGGCAATGAAGTCATCACCCTTGTTAAAGATACAGCCCTCGCATCAACAATCGGCGTCATCGAGCTCTTCAGGGTTGCACAGACGTCATCAAGCAGGGTTTTCTCGACAATGCCTATCTTCATTGCCGGTGTTTTTTACTTTATCATGAACTACATTGTCTCGAAGGTCTTTGCCGTCATCGAGAAGAAACTCAATTATTACAACTAGGAGATTGGGTATGGAAGAGATGATTAAAGCCGAATCAATCAAAAAGACCTTCGGAACAACAGAAGTACTCAAAGATATATCATTCACCCTCAACAAGGGCGATGTTCTATCCATCATCGGACCCTCGGGCTCGGGAAAGTCAACACTGTTAAGAATAATCACGCAGCTTGAAACAGCAGACGGCGGCTCGCTTTCCATCGCAGGAGAGAGCCTTTTTGAAGATAAAGACGGATGTGCGGTATATAAAAAGGAAAGTGAGAGAAGACGAATAGCACTCAGGACTGGACTCGTCTTCCAGTCATTCAATCTCTTTCCTCACTTCTCGGTATTGAGAAATGTAACTGAAGCGGAAAGAGCTGTTCTTAAAATGGATAAAGCAGAAGCTGAAGATAAGGCAATCCGGCTTCTGAAGCGCATGGGACTCGAGGACAAGGCCAAGGCCTACCCCTGTCAGCTCTCCGGAGGGCAGAAACAGAGGGTTTCGATAGCACGTGCACTTGCGCTTGACCCGGAAGTACTCTTCTTCGACGAACCGACATCAGCTTTAGACCCGGAACTCACGAGGGAGATACTCAAAGTAATAAGAAGCCTTGCAGAAGAAAAGATGACTATGGTCGTCGTCACCCACGAGATGAACTTTGCTAAAGGTATCTCGGACTGGGCGATATTCATGGACAAAGGCGTCATAGTCGAAGAAGGAAAGCCTGAGAGGATCTTCGACTCTCCCGAGAAGGAAAGAACACAGCGGTTTTTATCCTCTTTCAACTAACGATCTCCCAATTCGTCGGACAAAAACGGCATCTTTCAGGCTTTCCTCTCAGGAGGCTTGCTCTACAACGTATCCCTGGAGCCACTCGAGATAAGGCTGGTGTAAAATAGAACTGGAGGAACATGACACCCGTAATACCGTCAGATAGATTTCTTTTATACAGGCTTGTGTTCTGACAATCTCTCAGTCAAGATATGTCGGCTCCTTATTCTTGTCTATCACCTCTTCTTTCCACTCATCTATCTGTCTCGTTTCAGAAGAGAAGTTGAGTCCGACAATACGTAATGTAAAGCTTTACATTAGAGGTTGTCACTCAGGAACAGAAAAGGCCTTGCATTGTTGCTCTTCTCATATGTAACAGCAAGGCTCTGTATAAAATGCTCTACATCATGATTACGGAAACACAAAAAAGAGAGAGGATTTCCTTTGTCCCTTCCTCTCCTGTTTCTTCAAGCAAGTCTAGAAGCCTTATTACCTGCACTTCCCGTATTCTTCAGTAAATTTCTTTATTTCGGACTTAG
>CAVFZO010000069.1:994-10825 GCA_963626925.1 Clostridium sp. AM49-4BH | reverse complement strand
AGCTGGTACAGCTCGTTCAATGGGCGTTGAAGTGGAGAAGTAAGATGAAGAGAGGTAAGAAATATCAGGAAGCAGTGAAGAAGGTTGACAGAACAAAGACCTACAGCTTCGCAGACGCTGCTGCACTCGTGAAGGAATGCTCGTTTGCAAAGTTCAATGAAACTGTAGAGCTCTCCGTCAAACTCACCCTCAAGAAGAGCCAGTCCGTCAGAGACACCGTCGTTCTCCCGAACCAGTTCTCTGCACAGAAGAAGGTCCTCGTCTTTGCAAAGGGAGACAAGGCTGAAGAGGCAAGGGCTGCAGGCGCGGCATATGTCGGCGACAGCGACCTCATCGATCAGATCAAGGGCGGCTGGATGGATTTCGACGTTGCAGTTGCAACTCCCGACATGATGAAGGAAGTCGGTAAGCTCGGTCCCATCCTCGGAAGAAGAGGCCTCATGCCTAACCCGAAGACCCAGACCGTCACCAACGACATCAAGGGTGCTCTCGCAGAGCTCGGTAAGGGTCGTGTTGAATTCCGTTCCGACAAGACGGGTGTCGTACACCTCGCAGTCGGTAAGGTCAACATGGATAACAGCCAGATTGCAGAGAACTCTGTTGCAGTTCTTGCTGAAATCATGAGAAAGAAACCCAGTGACGCAAAGGGTGACTATGTGGTTTCTATCGCACTCTCTTCGACAATGGGCCCCGGCGTCCACGTTGAAGTCAAGGAAGCTCTTGAAGCTGCCAACGCATAATGGAGGACAAAATGGAAGAATACAAGGCTCACGTAAACAAGGCCAAGGAAGATGCCGTTGCTGCACTCCGTGAAGAGTTTGCAGGCTATGACGGATACATCTTCACAGATTACAGAGGTATGACTGTCGATCAGATCACCAGGATCAGAAAGGATCTGAGGAAGGATGAGGCAGCATACAGAGTCGTGAAGAACCGCTATGCGAAGATCGCCCTCCAGAATCTCGACAAGTCGGGTGCTGAAGAGCAGATGATCGGCCCTACGGCTGTTGCTCTCATCAAGGGTGACAGTGCAAACGTTGTCGCAAAGGTTCTCTTCGGCGCTGCCAAGGACGGCGTCAACGTCCAGGTCAAGGGTGCTCTCCTCAACGGTGAGGTACTCTCTGCAGAGCAGATCGAAGCAATCTCCAAGCTTCCCACGAAGCTGGAACTCATCGCATCCCTCATGGGCACGATGAAGGCACCTGTACAGAAACTCGCCGCTACACTGCTCGCATATGTCGAGTCCAGGGGCGGAGTTGCTGCTGAAAATTAAAAATTATACGGTCCTAGTCTTCAAGTAACCTGCTAGACCGTCAAAAAAGAATAAGGAGAAGATAATATGGCTACAAAAGAAGAAATCCTCGAATCCATCGCAGCTATGAGCGTCATGGAAGTTTCCGAACTCATCAAGATGATGGAAGAGAAGTTCGGTGTTGTTGCAGCAGCTGCTGCTGTTGCCGGTCCTGCTGCTGCAGGTGCTGCTGAAGCTGTCGAAGAGCAGACAGAGTTCAACGTTTCTCTCAAGAGCGTCGATGCTGCAAAGAAGATTGCCTGCATCAAGGAAGTCCGTGCTATCACAGGGCTCGGCCTCAAGGAAGCTAAGGAACTCTGCGAGAACGGCGGTATGATCAAGGAAGCTGTCAGCAAGGAAGAAGCTGCATCCCTCAAGGAGAAGCTCGAAGCTGCAGGCTGTGTTATCGAAGTCAAATAACACCGGTTTAATAACGGCACCCAGTGTTCCCCAGGGGCACTGGGGCTTTGCCGTCTAATTCCAGACGGCCGCAACACCCTGGCAACATTTACAGCGAAAGCTCCGGAACACATTTTTCTGTTCCATTCTGGAGGTACAACGATATGACCGGAAACGGTAAAGTATTTGAGAGAGTCAATATTGGTTCCGAGGTACTCAATGAGTATCCTGTTCCGAATCTTGTAGAGATTCAGACTGCTTCATACAAGGATTTCCTGCAGCTCGATAAGATCATGCACGGACAGGAGCCGGATCCCAAGTACGGACTTGAACATCTTTTCCAGACCTATTTCCCCATCGAAGCTCCCAACGGAGGCATGACTGTGCGTTATGCCGGCTACTGTGTCGACCCGGGCGACGTCTTCGCCATGAAGTCGGAAGGCGAGTGCAAGAGGAAGGGAAGTACTTTTGGAGTACCTGTCAAGGTAAGAATCCAGCTCGAGAAGAAGGGCGGTGAAATCCAGGAGAAGGAGATCTTCTTCGGCGAATTCCCCGTCATGACAGATCGTGGTACGTTCATAATCAACGGCTCGGAGAGAGTCATAGTATCCAGCATTGTCCGTTCTCCCGGAGTAATCTTCAAGAACATGAACAAGAAGGGTCTCAAGTCCTCTCTCTTCGCTGCAAATCTCTATCCTTATCTGGGATCCATGCTCTCGTTCGTATTCGAGAGAACCAACGTCGACGACAAGGAGAACAAAGTTGACTTCTCCGTTTCGTCAGACGAGGGCAGAAAGGGCAAGGAGACACTGATCTACGGTGCCATCCATAACCTCATCTATGCAACAAGCCCGCGCAGCAAGGATGACACGCAGTCGTTCAAGAAGATCGCAATCCCCGTGACCTTCTTCATGCGTATGCTCGGCCTCGAGACAAGAGACGCAATCGTCTCCGAGTTCTACTCATCCGAGCTTATCAGCACCGAAGGCTACGACGGTCATTTCCCGCGCTTTGCATATAAGGACATAAAGAAGGACGACAACGTCCTCTTCTGTGCAGGCGACGAACTGGGACCCATCAACCTCCAGGAACTGCATAACGCAGGCATCGACGACATCGAAGTCATCGACACCCAGGAGACCAACCTCGACGACCTGCCTTCGATGGCTGTCCTCAAGACACTCCAGCAGGAGAAGATCTTCTGCTACAGAGTCATCCAGGGCGATGTTTCGGCACTCAACAAGCGCAGCCTTGCATTCGACAAGGAGAAGTGGGAGAACTGCCAGCGCATCTACCGCGAGGAAGGCAAGGAGTTCAAGGACCTCTATATCGGATATGTGGCGGAGAAGTGGAAGACCTTCCTTCCCCAGCACATCAGAACGACAACAGACAGTGACAAGGTCATCAACTACTATAAGGATTTCTTCAATGATCCCAACCGCTACGATTTCTCGGAAATCGGAAGGTACAAGCTCAACAAGAAGTTCTTCGGTATGGATGAATCGAAGTACATAAAGGAGACGACGCTCACAATCGAAGATGTCATCGCAACGACACGTCTCATCATGGAGTTCGGCGACGGAAAGTTCCCCAGGGACGATGAAGACTCCCTCGGAAACAGAAGGGTCAGAACTGTCAGAGAGCTTCTCGAGAACAGCCTCGGCGACGCATTCAGCAAGATGGTCAAGGCTGCCAAGGACAAGATGAACGTCTCCGATGACGACGTCAGACCCCAGGACATCATCTCGATCAAGCCCGTAATCGGCGCAGTGAGGGAGTTCTTCGGTTCCTCCCAGCTCTCGCAGTTCATGGACCAGGTCAACCCGCTTGCCGAGCTGACACACAAGAGAAGAATCTCGGCTATCGGACCCAAGGGCGGTATCAAGAGGGATAACGCACGTCAGCTCTTCGATGTAAGAGACGTCAACTACACCCACTACGGAAAGATCTGTCCTATTGAAACACCTGAAGGCGGAAACATCGGTCTTATTCTTACTCTCGCAAACTATGCGAAGATCAACGACTACGGCTTCATCCAGACACCTTACAGAAAGGTTCTCAAGGGTGTCGTCACCGATGAGTGCAGATATCTCGACGTCAATGACGAGGAGAAGGCAAAGATTGCACAGGGTAACGCAGAGGTCGAGAGAAAGAAGGACGGATCATTTGTCCTCAAGGGTGAGGTTTCTGTCAGAGCCAACCAGGACTATTCGACGGCGCTTCCGGAGGAGATCGACTGGATGGATGTCTCACCCAAGCAGGTAGTATCGGTTGCGGCATCACTTATTCCGTTCCTCGAGCACGACGACGCCAACCGTGCCCTCATGGGATCGAACATGCAGCGTCAGGCAGTTCCTCTCGTATTCCCCGAGACTCCGCGTGTCGGAACGGGTATGGAGGGCAGAACGGCATATGACTCATCCATCATGGTCAAGGCCAGAAGAAGCGGTAAGGTCGTATATGTGTCGTCCCTGACTATCAAGGTAGAGCCCGATGAGCCGTCGGTTCCGGGAGAGCTCGATGTATACGAACTCAGGAAGTACGAGATCACCAACCAGGATTCCTGCATGAACCAGCGCCCGCTCGTTCATGTCGGTGATGAGATAAAGAAGAACGATGTCCTTGCAGACGGACCCAGCACCGACCATGGTGAGCTCGCTCTCGGAAGAAACATCCTCGTCGGCTTTGTTCCATGGAACGGATACAACTACGAGGACGCCGTCCTTATCAGCGAGAGAGTCGTCAGCGAAGATATCTACACATCGATCCATATCAAGGAATACGAGGTTGACAGGAAGGAGACGAAGCTCGGTGAGGAGAGATTCTCCCGTGACCTCCCCAACACCTCAGAGAGGGCTGTCGAGCACCTCGATGCCGACGGTATCGTATGCATCGGTACATATGTACGCTCGGGAGACATCCTCGTGGGTAAGACGACTCCCAAGACGGAGACGGAGAATACTCCGGAGCAGAAGCTTCTGAACTCCATCTTCGGCGAGAAGAGCAAGGATACGAGAAACGCATCCCTCATCGTCCCGCACGGCGTTGAAGGAACAGTCATCGACATCCAGAGAATAACGAAGAAGGAGGAACTCACTCCGGGTTCCCTCGAGACCGTCAAGGTCTACATCGCCACGAAGCGCAAGCTCAAGCAGGGCGACAAGATGGCCGGCAGACACGGTAACAAGGGTGTCGTATCGAGAGTGCTTCCACAGGAAGACATGCCTTACATGGAAGACGGTACTCCGCTCGATGTATGTCTCAACCCGCTCGGCGTTCCTTCACGAATGAACATCGGACAGCTCATGGAGACACAGCTCGGGTGGGCTGCAGTCAAGAACGACGTCTGGTACAAGACACCTGTCTTCCAGTCTGCCTCGATGGAGCAGATCGAAGAGGAGATGGTCAAGGCCGGACTTCCGAAGGACAGCAAGGTCACCCTCTACGACGGCAGAACAGGCGTTCCGTTCGTCAACAAGGTTTTCTGCGGTTATATCTACTACCTCAAGCTCCATCATCTCGTCGACGACAAGATGCATGCCAGAGCTACAGGTCCGTACTCGCTCGTCACACAGCAGCCTCTCGGAGGCAAGGCTATGTTCGGCGGTCAGAGACTGGGCGAAATGGAGGTATGGGCATTCGAGGCTTACGGTGCCGCTAACAACCTGCAGGAGCTTCTGACAGTCAAGAGCGACGACATGAAGGGCAGGGTCAACATCTACCAGGCTATCGTCAAGGGCGAGCCGGCGGAGAGACCGGATGATCTTCCGGAAGGATACAAGGTACTGTGTCAGGGCCTGAGAGGTCTGGCACTCGATCTTGCTGCATACGACGAGAACGGCAAGCTGATTCCGCTCACCGAAAGGGACAGGGAACTTATCAGCAAGGCCGAAAAGGAAAAGAACGTTCAGTAAGGAGATAAGGGATGAGCGATACACATGACATCAACACACTTAGAATAAAGATTGCGTCCCCGGAGCAGATTCTTGCTTGGTCCTACGGTGAAGTCAAGAAGCCGGAGACCATCAACTATCGTTCTCTCCGTCCGGAGAGAGACGGTCTCTTCTGTGAACGCATCTTCGGTACGACCCGCGACTGGGAATGCTGGTGCGGCAAGTTCAAGAGCAAAAGATACAAGGGGACGGTCTGCGAGCGCTGCGGCGTCGAGGTCACCGAGAAGAAGGTCAGACGTGAGCGCAGCGGCCACATAAAGCTTGCAACCCCCGTCGCGCATGTCTGGTTCTACAAGTCCCAGCCCTCCATCATGAGCTACCTCCTGGAGATGAAGAAGGCGGACTTCAACTCCATCTTCAAGTATGAGAGCTATGTCGTAATCGACCCGGGTCAGATCGACGAGCTTTCGAAGTGCCAGGTCCTCAGCGAAGCAGAGTACGAGGAGTACACTGCAAAGTACGGAGAGGACTCCTTCAGGGCAGGAATGGGCGCAGAGGCCATCTACGAACTTCTGAAGGACCTTGATCTTGTTGCTCTGAGGGAGAAGAACAGAGATATCCTTGCTGAAATCATCCGCAAGAACGGAAAGACTGACAGCGGAGAGGCGAAGAAGGCTGCATCGGTAATCAAGTACTGCACATGGTTCATCGATTCTGGTAACCAGCCCGAGTGGATGATCCTCACTGTCCTTCCCGTAATCCCGCCGGATCTCAGACCTATGGTCCAGCTCGACGGCGGAAGGTTTGCAACCACTGACCTCAACGAACTCTACAGAAGAGTCATCAACAGAAACAACCGTCTTCAGCGCCTCATCTCCATCCAGGCGCCGGACATCATCGTCCGCAACGAGAAGAGAATGCTCCAGGAAGCAGTCGACTGTCTTCTTGACAACGGAAAGGTCGAAAACCCCGCAAAGGGTGCTTCGAAGAGGGATCTCAAGTCTCTTGCAGACCAGCTCAAGGGTAAGCAGGGAAGATTCAGACAGAACCTCCTCGGTAAGCGTGTCGACTACTCCGGTCGTAGCGTTATTGTCGTAGGGCCTGAACTTAAGATGCATCAGTGCGGTGTTCCGTCACTCATGGCACTCGAACTCTTTAAGCCGTTCCTGATCAGGAAGCTTCATGACAACGGTATTGCACCAAACGTCAAGAAAGCTAAGATGATGGTTGAAGAAGGAGCACCGGAAGTATGGTCGATTCTCGAGGATGTCGTTAAAGAGCATCCCGTCATGCTCAACCGTGCGCCGACGCTCCATAGACTGGGCTTCCAGGCATTCGAGCCTGTCCTTGTCGACGGTAAGGCACTTAAGCTCCATCCGCTCGTATGTCACGCATTCAACGCCGACTTCGACGGTGACCAGATGGCTATACATGTTCCTCTCAGCGAGGCGGCACAGCTTGAGTGCTGGACACTCATGCTCAGCACCACAAACCTCCTTGACCCTGCAAACGGAAAGCCTATTGCATTCCCGTCCCAGGATATGGTCCTCGGTATCTACTACCTTACTAAGGAGAGAGTCGACCTCGACAGGGGGGAAAAGCGCAAGCATTTCGATTCCATCAGTGAAATCGAGGCTGCAATCGATACAGGAAGCGTATCATACAATGAGAAGATATATTACCGCTTGAGAGACGGCCTTGTCGTTATCGATGAGAAGGGCAACAAGACTACAGCTGACGGCAGGAAGTGGATTGAAACAACTCCGGGAAGAATTATCTTCAACTCTTCTATTCCTGTTGGTCTTCCGTTCCAGAACTACTGCCTGGGCGATAAGCAGCTGAAGAAGCTCATTACAGCAACACTCGAGACAGATAAGCCTTCTGTTGCAGTTGAACTCCTCGACTCCGTTAAGAGCCTCGGATACAAGTACGCTACTCTATTCGGTGCTACAATAGGACTGAGCGACATGATTGTTCCGTCGGGCAAGAAGGACTTGATTAGAAAGGCTGAGAAGGAAGAAGCTCATATCAAGGAGCAGCTCCTGAGCGGTACCATCAGTGAGGAAGAAAAGAAGAGTAAGGTTATCTCACTCTGGAACAACACGAAAAATGAGCTCACCGACCTTTTGATGAAGGAGATGAGGGAAGACCAGCACGGCTTCAACCCGCTATTCATGATGGCAGACAGCGGTGCGAGAGGCTCGAGCAAGCAGATTTCACAGCTTGGTGCCATGAGAGGTATCATGACAAAGCCTAACGGCGACAACATCGAACTTCCTGTAAAGTCGAACTTCAAGGAAGGCCTCTCAATCATCGAATTCTTCTTCTCCTCCAACGGTGCAAGAAAGGGTCTTACAGATACAGCTCTCAAGACGGCACGTGCGGGTTACTTGACACGTAAGCTTGTCGATGTTGCTCAGGACGTTGTCGTCACGATGGAAGACTGTCACACAATCAACGGTATCTGGGTGACGGGCAACGCAGCAAAGAACGAGACTCTCTATTCAAAGATTGCCGGTGCATTCCCTGTTGAAGATGTACTTCACCCGTTCTTGAAGGATGAAAACGGTAAGCCTGTAGTACTTGCTGCAGCCAACGAGCTCATCACAAACGAGATGGCAGCCGCAATTGAGGACGCAGGTGTCGAGAAGGTTCTTATCCGCTCGGTTCTCACATGTGAAGCTGAACACGGTGTATGTAAGAAGTGCTACGGACGTAACTATGCAACCAACAAGACCGTTGAAATCGGTGAGGCTGTAGGTGTCGTTGCCGCGCAGTCAATTGGACAGCCGGGTACACAGCTTACCATGCGTACGTTCCATGCCGGTGGTATTGCAACCGTTTCGAGCAACGAAAAGAGCTTCGACTATCCTGTCATCATCGATTCGATTAACGAGGGCCTTTATGTTGTCAACAAGGAAGGGAAGAGAATATTCCCGCGTAAGAGCAGATATACAGTTACAAAGATTCTCGATGAGATAACAGGTAACTACTCCCAGCTTCTTGTCCAGAACGGCGAGAACGTCGGTAAGGGATATGCATTCTATAAGAACCTCAAGGGTGAGGAAGTCATTTCCAAGTTCAACGGTAAGCTTCTCGTCACAGACGGCCGTACATTTGTAATCGGCTCGACAAGCGATGAAGAAATTCCAGTCGGAACAATTCTCAGCGACAGTGTCAAGAACGGCGCAATCATCCCCGCGGGTGATATTGTCTATACATTCGACCCGTTCAACGAGCTCATTATCGCCGAGGAAGACAGCACAATCTCCGAGATGAGGGACTTCGTTGCACGTAAGAGTTACCTTGTTGTGGAGAACCATGCATCCGGCGTGAGGGAATGGCATACGGTATCGAGAGATAAACTCGGTAAGTATAACCCGACTGTTGTTGTTACCCTCGCTGACGGCAGCGAAAAGTCCTACACAATCCTCGGCGGCTCCATCATGCACGTACAGGATGTCGGACAGGCAGTTCACGCTGGTGATATCATCGCATCTGCACCTAAGGAAGACGCAAGTAAGAGTAAGGATATCGCAGGTGGTCTCCCGCTCGTCAACTCTCTCTTCGATGCAACCAAGACACAGACGGAGAACTACACCGTCATTGCACATGTCACAGGTAAGGTCGAGAGAATTAAGATTGAGAAGGGATACGCAAAGATCACCATTCTCGATAAACTTGCAGAGTGTCCAGAATTTGCTGAGAAGGCACAGGACGGCAAGAGCTTCAGACATATCCACAAGGTTCCGACCCAGGGTATCGTCCTCCTTGTTAGAGAGGGTGATGAAGTTGTCTGCGGTGACAAGCTCTGCGACGCTCAGGTAAACAGCAGGGAAGTTCTGACAGTACAGGGAGAGACAGCAGTCCTTTCCTTCCTCGTCAAGGCTATCCAGGATGTCTACAGAGAACAGGATATTGAAATCAATGAAAAGCATCTTTCCATCATCATCCGCCAGATGCTCAGGACAGTGGAAATCGTCAGAAGCAACGATACACGCTTCATCGAGAACCAGAAGGTCGACAAGCTCGAGTTCCTGAAGGAGAACGAGAAGGCGAAGAAAGAGGGAAGAGTTCCTGCTATCGGAAGACCGTGTCTCAGCGGTGTATCCGACGCAGCTAGAAACAGCGAGTCGTTCATCAGCGGTGCATCTTTTGCCCACACTGTGCAGACATTGACAGAAGCAGCAATAGCTGGTAAAACAGACGAGTTGAGAGGTCTTAAGGAGAACGTTATCATCGGTAAGC
>CAVFZO010000069.1:0-817 GCA_963626925.1 Clostridium sp. AM49-4BH | reverse complement strand
AAGAAAGGGCAGAAGTACTTCCAAGCAGAAGACAAAATCCCCGGCTCTTGAGGGATGCCCGCAGAAAAGAGGTGTATGTACAAGAGTCATGACAGTTACACCTAAGAAACCTAACTCTGCTCTCAGAAAGGTAGCCAGAGTCCGTCTTTCCAATGGAATCGAAGTCACAGCTTACATTCCTGGTATCGGACACAACCTTCAGGAGCACTCTGTTGTTCTTATCAGAGGCGGAAGAGTCAAGGACCTCCCTGGTGTCAGATACCACATCATCCGTGGTAGTAAGGATACTCTCGGTGTCGCAGATAGAAAGAGAAGCCGCTCCAAGTATGGTGCTAAGAGGCCAAAGGCTTGATAGGAGGTAGTAAAAATGAGTAGAGAAAAAACCCCTGTCAGGAAAGTAACCCCTGACGCAGTATACAACAGCAAGGCTGTCGAAAAGCTTATCTGTCGCATGATGGTTTCAGGTAAGAAGAGTGTTTCTACCAGAATTGTCTATGATGCACTGAAGATTATCGCTTCAAAGACAGGCGAGAAGGAAATCGATGTATTCAACAAGGCTCTCGAGAACGTAAAGCCTGCAGTTGAGGTTAAGTCAAGACGTGTCGGTGGTGCTACTTATCAGGTACCTACTGAAATCAGAGAAGGACGCCGTGAGGCACTTGCAATGAGATGGATTATCTCTGCAGCAAGAAGCAGAAATGGTAAGACTATGTCTGACAAACTTGCTGACGAGCTCATCGATGCATACAACTCGACAGGTTCTGCCTTCAAGAAGAAGGAAGATGTACACCGCATGGCAGAAGCAAACAAGGCATTC
>CAVFZO010000068.1:0-10925 GCA_963626925.1 Clostridium sp. AM49-4BH | reverse complement strand
CCAATACAAATGGCAGAGATACGAATGCCATACGTATACAAAGTAGCTGTCTAGCAATAGCAGTAGCGGTGTCATGGACGCACCCATGGAAGAGCAATCTCAGCCATGATGCTCTGGTAATTTATTACCGAGTAGTTCACTGGCACTCTATGCTGTAATCGATACAAACGTCCTCGTTTCCGCGCTGCTTATTAACACTCAGATACTGCAACCGTACTTCTCATAGACAGAATGCTCAGAGGAGAGTTGATTCCTCTTTTCAGTTCTGAAACAATCAGCGAATACAGAGAAGTCATGGCAAGGAAGAAGTTCAAATTCGAAAGCACACTGGTAGAGACACTTCTCTCTTTCATATCAAGCTGCGGCCTCATGCTGGATCCTTCCGAGACGGGAGAAGTTCTCCCCGATATGAAAGACCTGCCCTTCTATGAAATCGTAATGGAAAAGCGGAAATCAGATGATGCCTATCCTGTAACAGGTAATCAGAAACACTTCCCGGCCGAGCCGTTCATCGTAACGCCGAGGGAAATGCTCACAATCATGGACAGCTGTTTGAAAAAATTCAAACTGAGACAATTCATTATTTGATGTCAAGCTAGTCACAATCATCCATGAAATTACCGGTATGAGTTGAGTGTTTTCCCTTCTGGAGTATAAAAACCGGGCCTTCTGCACATAAATCGTGCGAGCTCTGCGGATGGCCCCATAGCCTGCCGCCGCTCTGAATATAGACAGCCATCCCCCGCTCACTGGCAGTTACGGTTGATGATGGGAGGAAGGGTGTTGTCGGGAATGAACATCTTGCTCACTTCGAGGGGAATGTCGAAGAGGGTGCAGTCGAGGTTGCCGTTGAACCATTCCTGATAGAGCGTCTCAAGCCCTCCGGCAAAGTAGTATGCCCTCAGGCGGAAACCTTTGGAGGAGCGCACCTCTGCCGGGATTGACTGGTCCTTCTCTATATAGTCGATGAAGATCGAGATGAGCTTCTGGAGAAAGAGCTTCGAACCGGGAGTCTTCATCAGTGTCTTGTAGGTCTCTATGTCCTCGTTGAGGAATATGCTGATCTGAAGAAGAAGCGGAGAAGGATTTGAGAAGAAGTTATCTGCTCTGAAATCCTTCAGGAGTTCCATCATCTTGTCGATGACCTCCTTCTCTATCTCGTCGGCGAGATCCCTCAGACATGAATAGTGCGCATAGAACGTCGCACGGTTTATGTTGGCCTCCCTCACGACATCCATAATCGTTATGTCCGAAGGCTGCTTCGTCTCGAGAAGTGTGAGAAAAGCCTGCCTTATGAGCCTCTTCGACCTCAGGCCGTTCCTGTTCGGTTTTCTTTCCATGGATGAGGTTTTACACCCATGCGGCAAAAAAAGCAACTGATGTCGGAGAAAAATACATGTGTCGGATTATTTTTTTCAGTTGTCATTTATATTTCGTCAATATATTTTCTGATAATCAAATGAGTTATTATCAAAAATAGATAAATTTTCAACATTTGTACATATTTATACTAAGTGAGTTTTTATGCCTTTTTTCGTCTTGTCATGAATCAGCCTGTGAATTATTTTCCATATAGCTCAAACAGCGATTTCGAGGTTTTCATGAACAAGAAGAAAACAAGCAAAGCGGTTACGCTTCTGATGTATCTAATCCTTACAGCAGTCTTCGTCGGACTGTTCTTTCTTCTGAGATGGTTCTATGCAACACGCAGTGAAACCACCTACACCCGCCCCACCACCCCTGTCGAGGTTGTGAAGAGCGAAGTGAGGAAGGTGGATAAGGTGATCACAGTTTCCGGTACTGTCAGTGCCGAGGACACGATTCCTGTAATTCCATACGTCGAAGGTACGATCATAGAGTACAGCGTACAGGAAGGTGACCGGGTTGATGAGGGCTCTGTCATTGCTAAAATAGATCCCGAGCCCTACCGCCTGCAGCTGGAGCAGGCGAAGAGTGCATACCTGGCATATGAAAGCTCCTATCAGAGGATAGAGAAGCTCTATGCTACCGGTGCCGTTTCCCAGCAGGATTATGATACTGTAAAGGCACAGAGGGACGCATACAAGGCACAGATGGAACTGGCCGAACTCCAGCTCGGGTACGCCGACGTGACGGCACATGCCTCCGGCACTATTTTAAAGACTGTTTCGAGTCAGGGAAGTACAGCCGTGAAGGGCACTCCCATTGCCGTGATTGCCGACATAACAGACCTCGTCGTCAATCTCGACCTCGGGGAGAAATACTATTCCCTCTTCACTTCAGGCGGAAAGGATTCCATTAAGATAACAGTCACAAAGCCCGCGGGAACATACTCTGACGAGGCTGTCACGACAGCTTCCATCAAGGCCGTCTCTCCTTATATCGACCCGTCAAGCCGCTCCTTCAAGCTCTATCTCAGGCTTGATGATCCGGAATCTTTCAGACCCGGCATGTACGTGAAGGTCTCCATCACAGTCGAGGAGAGAGAGGGCTATACAATCGAGAGAAAGGTCCTCAAGCTCGACGGTTCGGCATACTACGTCGACGAGAAGACGATGACTGCCGCCTTCGTCAATCTCTCCGATGCATTCATGAACGAAGACTATGTACTCCTTCCGGAGGGCTATGAAGACAAATCCTTCATCCTCAGGGGCCAGAGCTCGCTCTTCTCCGGAGAGAACGTGAACATCGTGGAGGAGTAAGACGATGAAACTTACACGTTATCCTGTTGCACACCCCGTCATCATAGCCATGACGCTCCTGGCACTGGGTGTCTTCGGCCTCATGAGCGTCGGTGACACGAACACGGAATTCCTTCCCGACATCTCGAACCCTATGGTCTACGTCGTGACAATCTACCCCGGCGCCTCCCCTTCAGATATCGAGGAAACCGTCACGGAGATCCTCGAAGACGACTTCGTCACACTCCCGAACTTCAAGAGCATGACGAGCCAGTCGATAAACAGCGCCTCCATAGTCGCCATCACATACCAGGACGGCATCGACCCGTATGACGAGATAGACGAGGTGAGAAACCGTATCGACGACCTCATCGACGATCTGCCCTCCGGAATCTCGGGGCGCCCCTACGCACTCGTCGGAGGAACCTCGATGCTCAGCATAGCCTCATTCGTCGTCGAAGCCGACGGCGGTGACATAAACGCAGTCGGCGACTACATCGAAGATGAGATAAAGCCCCAAATTTCACAGATCTCCGGCGTATCGACAATAACGGTAAGCGGAGCAAAGACAGCAACTGTGGATGTCGTTCTGCATCTTGACGAGCTCAACAGCAGGGGAATATCCCCCCTTGCAGTCTATCAGATGCTCTCATACAACAACTACTCAATTCCTCTCGACTCCGTATCCTATGCCGGAAACGAGATCGATGCGAAGTTCGACTCGAAGTTCTCATCCCTGGACGACATCAAAGCCCTTCCCGTCGGCTATTCGCTCGACGGCGGCATGGTGAGGCTGGGAGATGTAGCGGACGTCACGCTCGACTACAAGGACGGAGACTTCTACGTCACGAAGAACGGCAAGGAGGTCATCTGCGTCGAAGTGTGCAAGCGCAGCGACGGCAACACCATCGAGATCACGAACCAGATAAAGAAGATTCTCGAGGAAGAGGAGGAGAAAAGCAACGGAGCGCTTTCCTTCAGCATGATCAGCGACGACTCGACGCTCGTGAACTCTTCTCTCTCGACAGTCATCGAGTCGGGGGTCATGGGTATCATCATCGGAGTTCTTGTCATCTACATCTTCCTTTCGGACTGGAAGGCGACCATCATCATCGGCCTCTCGATCCCCCTCTCGATCTTCTTCACCTTCATCGGCATGAAGCTGATGGGAATCACGGTGAACCTCCTCTCGCTCTCGGGTATCGTAGTAGCGCTGGGAAACATAGTCGGAGCGGCAATTCTCGTTCTCGACCAGGTCTACCGTTTCTATCAGTCGACAGACGAGAAGGGAAAGGCCCTCTACTCTGTCAACGAATCCATATTCAAGGGAACGGACGACGTCACGCTCTCCGTTCTGGGCTCGGGACTCACGACAATCGTCGTCTTCCTCCCAATCGCCATGATGAGCGGCCTTGTGGGCCAGATACTGAAGGACGTATCGATCACATTCATGCTCTCGATATCTGCTTCACTTCTTGTCGCAATCATCTACATCCCCTTCTTCATGAAGAAGCTTCTCAGGGAGGACGATGCAGCGCGTAAGCCCAGGAGGGAGAACTTCATCGTGAGAGGACTGAGGAAGGTCGAAGTGCATTATGCCAGAAGCCTCTATTTTACGGAGCGCCACGCACCCTTCATGCTCATTGCGGGCCTCTGTGTCCTCGCACTCAGCATCTATATTCTTCCGAACATGCAGTTCTCGTTCATCCCGTCGACGGACAACGGCGACTTCTACGTCGCTGTAAGCTTCCCCGAGACATACTCCCTCGACGAAACGAGAGAGGCCATGGACAGGATAGAGAGCATCATCATCGAGATGACGAGCGAACTCAAGACCGACGTCGTCTACTCGGGTTCGAGCATGTCGGCTCTCGCACAGGCGAAGAAGAGCGAGGGCGCAATACACGCAGTCCTCGTTCCCGTTGCCGAGAGGGACCGCGACATTCATACAATCATGCAGGAGATACAGGAGAAACTCTCCTCCACGGTTCCCGATGCAACGATCTCGGTAACCAACGGAGGTTTCGACCGCCTTATCAACCTCGTCTCGAACGGCGGCGGCTACGGCCTCACGCTCATCGGAGAGGACAGCGCCACACTCTATGCCGAGGCCGAAAGAATCGAGGAGCAGCTTCTGACCTACCCGGAGGTGATGACTGTCTCGATAAGCGCATCCAACGACGCAAAGACAGCCGTCATCAACGGAACATACGACTACCTGACATCCCTCGGAGTACCCTCCCAGGAGGCAGGTCTCACGGCTGCAATCCTCTTCTACGGTACAGATATAGGAAAGTACAACGATGAGAATACAGATTCCAGGTACCTCATCCATCTCTCGTCTGATGTACAGGACGAAAGCCTCACAGAAGACAGACTGAATGATATAAAGATAACGTCCCTCGCGGGTGCCAAGATAACACTGGGAGAGGTATCGACACTGTCGCTTGACGAGGGTCTGAGCCAGATCAATCACGACAACAGAGCCAACTCCCTCACCGTTTCGGCAACACTGACGACGGAGAGTACGGACAGCGTCACGAAAAGAATCAACGCATACCTGGAAGAAAATCCGCTCGACGGGAGCGTAAGCACCAAGACAAGCGGACTGGGCGACCTCGTGGAGAGCGCAATGGTGCCGCTTCTTGAAGCGCTCCTGATTGCAATCTTCCTCGTCTACCTCGTAATGGTTGCCGTATTCGAACGCTTCGACCAGCCCTTCCTCATCCTCCTGCTCTTCCCCTTCTGTATTATCGGAGCGGTGCTGGCCCTCACTGTCTTCAACTCCTCGATGAGCATCGTCTCCATCCTCGGCATCGTCTCGCTTGTCGGCATGCTCGTCAACAACGGCATCGTCATAGCAGACTATGCGAACCTCGCACGCCGTCAGGACAGGGAGAAGGCCCTCACGGAGAAGGGAATCGAATTCGATGAATATACCCAGACTCTGGGACTTCTCTCCTTCGAAGAGGAGGAGGAGATCCTGGAGAGGGAGACTGCAGAAGGATCCGCGTCCCGCTTAAGGGCAATACTGATGACAACCCTCACCACCGTCCTCGGCGTCATCCCGATGGCCGTCGCAAAGGGAGAGGGAGCGGAAATCTACGCGCCGCTGGGACAGGTGATCATGGGAGGCCTTGCAACCTCCACGATACTCACGCTCTACATGATGCCTCTCTACTACTACCTCCTGGAGAAGTGGAAGCTCAGAAGAGTCTACAGAAAGAAAAACAGAAAGACGGAATCAACCGCCGGGGAGAATAAAGAAAATGAAGAAAATCGTTAAACTCACACTATCGGCTATAAGCCTTGCATTCATGCTCACAGCCTGCTCGGCTGT
Source organism: Clostridium sp. AM49-4BH (assembly GCA_963626925.1). GTDB lineage: Bacteria > Spirochaetota > Spirochaetia > Sphaerochaetales > Sphaerochaetaceae > Ornithospirochaeta. Next base: position 4,925 of record CAVFZO010000068.1, on the reverse strand, counting down.
ATTCGATTCCGCAATCAGCGGAAGCGTAAAGGACAGAAGCGTCCGGGAAACGTCATCCACCTCTTCAGGCGGAATTTCGGATGTCATGGTCTATGCATACGACAGCGAAAGCGACTGGAGGGCAAAATACACACAATGGGACGGGAAGAGCGAGTTCGTGGACACCACAGTACCCTCGGCAAAGACCGCAGCCGACGGCTCCTTCTCGATCTCGAACCTCAGATGGATGACCAAGAGTCCCGTATACGGAAAGGATGCGGACAGCAAGACGATATATCTGCTGGCATTCCACAAGGATTACGGACTGGTGAAGGTCGACGGACGGACGATACAGAGCGACAAGTCCAACAACTTCGGTATCGTCTATATGGATAAGGCGACTGTCACGAAGACACTTGTCATCAGGCTCAGGGACAGTGACGAGAACAGCACGACTGCAGCCGGAGCAGATTCCACCATCTCCTCGACATCGGGTATCTCGTTCAGATACAAATATGCAGACGGCTACGACGGAACGAATCAGAACGTAACGGCCACAGTCGACTCGTTCACGAACGGACAGGCTACAATCACAGTCAAATACCGCTCGGACTACAGGGATCCCTATACCGACAGCGAAGGAAACACAAAGTACTATGATGCTCCGAAAGTCACAATCTACGACATCCAGACAGGCTCGGAGTGGAGCCTTACAGACTCCTCGCTTTCATCCATCGACTGCACATACGACAGCTCCGACAGGGAGTACAAGAATACAAACGTCTACCTTACTTCTAAGTGGCAGACAGTATCGGTGACGCTCTCCTTCCTCGACGGCAGCTCGACCAACGCATCCTCCTCCGTATCAGACGCACTCTCTTTCAAGTGGGCATACAACAACGGTGAAGAGGACAAGTCAAGCACAGTAACGACGACATCGGGTACATCCTCATACACTATAAGCGTAAAGTACAAGAAGACAGTCGAAGAGCCCGTTCTGACACTGTCGGCATTCAAGGATGACGACTCGGACGATCCGAAGTGGACATGGACGACAGACAAGGACAACGCGAAGAAGAGAACGGATGACATAACAGTCTCACTGCTTGACAGCAGCGACAGTTCACGTCTCGACAGCGTGACGCAGAAGGTATACTTCAGAAAGAACTATCTGACACTTCCCTCCTCCGGAATCTCGGGATACCTCATCACAGAAGGCACGGAGGATATCACAAGCCCGGTAAAAAAGACGAAGGCAACAGGCTACGGCTACACCTGCGATATAAACGACACTCTCTATCTCTATCTCGGAGACGATACAGACCCGGTCAACCACAACACTGTACGCACCGGCCGTGTAGATACTGCTTCCTCGAGCACGATCATCAGCGACTACGGTCATTTCTCGGGGCTCGGAAGCCTTGTCAAGGTGCCTCTTGCATATGCAGATGATGCTGAAGGTTTCACCGGAGACAGTGTCGACTACAAGGGAAAAGCAGAAAAGCTTACAATCAGATACATTGCAGGCGGAAGCAGTTCCGAATCCGATCCGACACCGTCTGTGCTCAATTACAACAGCATGACGACAGACTTCACTGTAATGCTCTATAAATAAGGACAGCGGGGAATGAAAAGAATATTACTTATTGTCCTTTCCCTTCTCGTACTCCTGTCTCCTCTTCCCGCAGAGGAGAAGACGGAAGTCCCGTATACGTTCGAGAGCCTCAGGGAGAGTATGAGAAGCGGGAACGCCGAACTGAGAAAGGCGACCGAGACCTACAACCAGAGCCTCCTGGATGTCAGGGACGCAAAGGCAAACTACCAGCCCCGGATCTCCCTCCTTCTCAGCGGCACATATATGCCGAACCCTCCTGTCGGGAAGACGACAATCGGAGTGGACGAACTCTCCTCCCAGCTCGGAGTGACGGTTCCCGGATCAGCCGCCGGCGAGTACGTCACCCTCTACAAGGGAATGAGCGATCTCTACTACAACGCAGGCCTTACGATAACGCAGCCCGTCTTCACATGGGGCAAGATTCCGAAGGCTGTGGCGCTCTACTCGGAAATAGCCTCCATCCGCGCCCTCTCTGTCGAGGACAGTGCCGAGAAGCTCTCAGTCGAGCTCAAGACAAGGCTTACAGCAAAGTGCTACATGGATGAGCTCTTCTCGCTCATTGAAGAGACGAAAACAGCAGCTGACGAGCTTGTAGAGATGAGTCAGAGTGCATACGAGAACGGAATGCTCCTGAGAGAGGATGTCACGAAGGCGAGAATCTCAGCCCTCGAGATAGACGTCAAAGAGCAGGAGCTGAAGAAAGAGTACTCGGACAACATAAAGAGCCTCAAGACCATCACTGCCGAGGATGATATCGCCGCGGATAACATCGACTACAGCGTCAACGAGGACGAGATCAACGCCATAGCAGCGCTCGACCACGACGATGTGATAGCGCTTGTCACACGCTCCGACAGCGCGACAATCAGCATGCTGAAGGGACAGACAAGGGCGTACGAACTCAAGAAGGAGATAGCAGAGGCCTCCCTCTACTGGAAGCCCGACTTCGCACTCCAGGTCTCACTCACCTACGGAGGCTCCGCGCTTCCCCTTCTCGAGAAGAACTGGTACAGAAGTAACGACTACGGCCTCTACCTGACATTCGCCATAAGCACCACGATATGGGACGGCGGCGTGAAGATAAACGACGTCAAAAGAGCGGAGAGCGAAATTGCCGGGACTAAAGCCGACTACGATTCGGCAGTAGACCAGCTGACCGAGACGGCGGAGGAGAATCTCTCGCAGATCGAACTCAGCCTCGTGAAGCTCGAATACTATGCCCTCAAGCTTGAAGAAGCCGGGGAGAGGCTGGATCTTCTCACGCGGCAGTATGAAGGCGGCATGATAAGCAAAACAGACGTCCTTTCACAAAAGATCGAAGTCCTCACAGAGAAGATGACGATCATACAGGAGAAGATCACCCTCAGTCAGGCGGCATACACAATAGCCTACCTCACAGGAATTATGGACTGACTTCACACCCCGGGATTCCGGGGTGTCATATATCCGGCAGAGAGAGCGGATGGTGATGTTAATTCCATGTCAATCCGTACTTCCCTCTCTTGTATTTCCCTTCCATTATGATATCATGATGATATCAAATTCGATAAGGAGATCTTATGTCGAACGTACATTTCGTCAACGAAAGAAGGCTGACGCCACGCAGCGGCTTCCCCTTCTTCTTTCTGGCCGTGCTGCTGCTTCTGTCTGCAGTTGCACTCTTCATACTCGGAGGAATCAGCTTCGATACTTCCAGCGACACTGCAGGAGGTATATGCATGGTTACAGCCGTGGTTTTCTTATGCGTCGGAGCTATATCGCTCGGCGGCCTCAAGATAATAAAGCCCAACGAGGCACTTGTGCTCTCGCTCTTCGGAAAGTACTACGGCACAATCTATGATGCGGGATTCTGGTTCGTGAACCCCTTCACCTCAAACCTCTACCCCAAGGCAAAGGCCGCTGAGATGCTTGCACAGGTCAAAAGCAACCCCGTCAGCGTAAAGAATCTCGACTCCGTCTATGCCCAGCAGTCGAAGGTCTCCCTCAAGATATCTACATTCGTGAACGGGAACCAGAAGGTCAACGACTCCCTCGGAAACCCCATCGAAGTAAGTGCAATAGTCATGTGGAGGGTAACGGATGCAACGAAGGCCGTACTCAATGTCGACTATTACCCCGAGTATCTGTCAAACCAGACTGACTCCACAATCCGCAACATAGCACGCCTCTATCCATACGACATCATCGACGACGATGAGAGTGACAGCGACGACAAGAACGAGAAGACCCTCCGCGGCTCGGCCACCCTCATTGCAGAGGAAATGAAGAGCGAGCTCTCGAGACGTGTCAGCGATGCCGGACTCGAAATAATCGAAGTGAGGCTCAATCAGATAGCATATGCCCCCGAGATTGCAGCCGCCATGCTGCAGCGCCAGCAGGCTATTGCCGTCATAGCAGCAAGGAAGAAGATAGTCGAAGGTGCAGTATCTATGGTGGAGATGGCACTCGAGCAGCTCAAAAGAGACGGTGTCGTCGACCTCGACGAAGAGAGAAAGGCCCAGATGGTCTCCAACCTCCTCGTCGTCCTCTGCTCGAGTAAGGAAGCCTCCCCTGTCGTCAATTCGGGGTCCCTCTACTGATGAGTGAGAAAAAACAGGTTCCGCTCAGAATCAGCAGGGAGCTCTTCGACGCTCTCTCGCGCTGGGCGGACGATGACTTCAGGTCCCTCAACGGACAGATCGAATACCTTCTGACAGAGTGTGTCAGAAAGAGAGGAAGAGAAAAGAAGAAAAAAGACGACGAGTGACTTCACTCTCCTCTCCGGAAAGGCGCAGGAGGTGCTATCACAATCCACAATCCACAGGTCAAGACCTGGGGTATGTAAGCGTTAGCAAGCATACCCTATATCTCACAAAAACACTCTTGCAGAAACAAACAATGCGCTTATCAAGTTGAGGGAAAGAGGCTTTAAACACAACTTTTCTAAAAGTTAGGTACTAAAAGTCCCAGAAATTCTGAATCTGTGACGACCTTGCACTTGGAAGTTTCGTCTTTCTTACAAAAACCTAAGATTTCATCATAAAAGATTGAGAAAAAGAGCAGTTTTCTTCACAGAGGCTGCTCTTCTTCTATTGCCAAACCTGTGCTTTTTGTTTACTATAGTTATGTACATATTATGTACACGAAAAAGGAGAGCATATGGGAGCCTATTCAGTACCGGAAGAGATAAGGAAATTTAAGCCGAAAGGGACAATCATCAAGGTCGTTAAAGGAAAGTATTATGTGTATTCACATTCACAGCACAAAGATGCTGTTACAGGAAAATGGAAGACAGATCCGGGAAAAATTCTCGGGAGGATAATTGAAGGTTTAGGTTATATTCCCAATGAGG
>CAVFZO010000067.1:0-11391 GCA_963626925.1 Clostridium sp. AM49-4BH | reverse complement strand
TAGACTCCTGGGTTAAGGAGACTGTCGACAAGACGAAAGAACCGACATACCTGGGATGACAATCTCTCTATTTAAGTACTGTGCCGATGAAATCATGTGCGCCGTTGATGAACGCATCGGCATCCATCTCCTTCTTCATCGGAGGAAGCACACGGCTTACATATAAATACCCGTCGCCTGTTGCAATCTTGAGGCCTTTCTTCTTATCGAGCGCTACAACTCTTCCAGGCTCCTCGGAGCAGGGCTCGAAGGGAAGGAACGAGGATGAGTGCACGCCGGTTATGATGAACGGAGCGCCCTTGTAGATACACCATGCCTTCGGATAAGGGTAGCATGCTCTGATGAGAGCATGGATTGAGGAGGCACTCTCCCTCCAGTCAATTCTGCCGTCATCCTTCTTTATGAAGCCCGTGTAGCTGGCCTCCCCCCTCTGAGGATAGGGAATTATGTTTTCAACAGATTCGAGAATCGAAAGCACGAACGACGGCGCCATTTCAGATATGACTGTCTCGAGAGACTCGGCCGTCTCTGTCCCGTCGAGCTTTATCGGCAGCATGCCGTAGATATCACCCTCGTCGATAGAAAGCGAGATACGCTGGACGGCGATGGCAGTCTCCCTTTCGTTGTTCTTTATTACATTGAATATGGGACTGCATCCCCTGTAGAGGGGAAGCGGAGAAGGATGTACGTTGAATGTATGAGTGAAGAGCGAAAGGAATTTGGGGCCGAATATTCTGCCGTACGAGAAAGAAAGGAGCGAGTCCACTCCGAGGGACTTCACTATCTCACGCTCCTCCCTCATGAGGTGTTCGGGTGTGAATACCGGAAGCCCCAGCTCTTCAGCTTTCACCTTCACAGGCGTCGGCACAAAGCCCTTCCCCCTCTTCTTCGGAGCATCGGGTGTCGTGAAGACAGCCGTCACAATATCCTTTTCTGCCAGTTTCTCCAGAAGGGGAACGGCAATATTCTCTGTTGCGGCAAAAAGCAGTTTCAATTCTTCTTCCTCTTTGTTTTCTTCAATCCGTTCTTCTTCTCATAGGAACGGAGAAGCTTCGCTCTCTCCTCATCAGAGAGATGATCAATGAAGAGATGTCCCTCAAGATGATCGTTCTCATGCTGGATGACACGGGCAAGCAGGCCGTCGGCATCGAGGACGAAGGCTCTGCCGTACTCGTCCTGCGCATGGACCTTCACCTTCACGGGTCTCATCACGTTGTGATAGACGCCGGGAATCGAGAGGCATCCCTCCTCATACGGTCCCAGTTCCTCGCTTGTCTCGAGAATCTCGGGGTTGATGAATACATACTGCTTTCCGTCCCTTATGTCGACTACGAAGAAGCGGCCGTCGACACCGACCTGCGGAGCTGCAAGCCCCACGCCTTCGGCTTCCTCGAGGGTATCGAGCATGGCGGAGGTCAGAAGCCTGAGTGCATCGTCGAACTTCTCGACAGGTTTGCACTTCTTTCTGAGAATATCATCACCGATTTTAACTATTTCAAGAGCTGTATCTTCCATTACTGTTACCTTTACTCTTCAATCATACCGCTTTCCACGACAAGAAAAAACAGAGCTTTCCCTGAAAAATGAACTTTTATGGCGTCAAAACCCCTTCAAAGAGTAACACTGTTTTTTCTAATATAGCTCCCAGGAGAAGATAATGGAAAGAAAAACACCACACTACGGTCCAGCTGACAGGCCCCCTCTCAAGGAATGGATCCCCCTCTCGGTCCAGCATGTATTCGCAATGTTCGGAGCAACGATCCTCGTTCCGATTCTCGTCGGCCTCGATCCCTCGACGGCCCTCTTCACGGCAGGAACGGGAACGCTGATCTACATCCTTCTGACAAAGGCGATGGTCCCCGCATTCATCGGATCCTCGTTCGCCTTCATCACACCCCTCATCACGATATCTTCACAGTACGGGTGGCCGTACGCGATGGGAGGTGCATTCGCATCGGGCCTGATGTACGCCCTCGTCGCGTTCATCATATCACGCTGCGGTTCGGCATGGATCCATAAGGCACTGCCCCCGGTCGTCATAGGCTCGGTAATCATAGTCATCGGTCTCAACCTTGCACCGACAGCCATGAACATGGCAATGTACACCAACACCTCCGACACCTCGACCTACAGCCTCGTCTATTTCTCGATAGCACTTGTGACGCTCATAGTCACAATAGCGGCCAACATGTTCTTCAAGGGCTTTTTCTCGGTAATCCCGATTCTCTTCGGCCTTGCCGCCGGCTATATCTTCACCCTTGTCATGGGCCTCTTCTTCCCCTCCTACGCAATCATAGACTTCACAGTAGTAAAAGAAGCCGGCTGGCTGGGATTCCCGACATTCGCACTGCCGAAGTTCAACATCGTGGCGGTACTGACCTTCATCATAGTATCGTTCGCGACAATCTGCGAGCATCTCGGGGATACCTTGTGCATATCACGTGTAGTCGGAAAGGACTTCTATGAAGATCCAGGTCTCAAACGCACGCTCCTCGGAGACGGACTTGCAACGACATGGGCATCCCTCTGGGGAGGACCACCGAACACGACATACGGCGAGAACGTCGGCGTACTCGCAATAACGGGAGTATACAGTGTATGGGTGACAGGAGGAGCTGCCGTCATCGCGGTCATCCTCTCCCTCTTTCCGAAGTTCGGCGCACTCATCCAGACAATCCCGAACCCCGTGCTCGGAGGAATATCGATGCTGCTCTTCGGCGTCATATCTTCCTCGGGACTGAGGACGCTCGTAGACTCCGGCGTCGACTACCAGGACAAGCGCAATCTCACGATATCATCAATCATCCTCGTCATCGGAATCGGCGGCGGACTCTTGAAGTTCAACATCGGCTCCACCCTCGAGTTCTCACTCGGCTCCGTTGCACTTGCAACCCTTGCGGGAATCATCCTTAACCTAATCATTCCAATTAAAAAGGAAGAGAAGTAAGCACACCGGCCGGGAAACCGGCCGTCTTCTTTTGCCTCCCTCCCGGATAAACATCCGGCCCCGCACATCACTCCAACAGCAGGTCCCACGCAATATAATCATCAAAATGAACCCTATCTTTGAATCAGGAAAGAAAGTTGGCACTCGAAAGAATGAGGTTGGCACTCGAAAACAGGACGTTGGCACTCAAAAAGACGACGTTGGCACTCGAAAAGACGATGTTGGCACTCACAAGCGGGCTGGAGAAAGTCAGAAACAGACAACACAGTTCAGCCAGGATGTCTACAGCTCTCAGATTCTGCAGATGATATCGAACAACAACAAGATATCGGGAAAGGAAATGGCAGCAGAACTCTCAATCAGCGAGAGAACTGTCCAGAGGTTACTCAATTCGATCTCTTCAGTTCGTTTTACCGGCAGAGGAAAAAACGGGCATTGGGAGCTGATAGATAAAAAGTGAATCTACGGAACTGGCACCGCTTCAGACCTGCAGAACTCGATAATGTGAAGACAAGAAAGAAGAAGACGTTCAGCGTCTCAGGGTAATCTTTCTGTATCCTGTATGCATCCGGAAGAGGCACAGAATGCGTGGGCTTATCAGAGACATGATTTCAACACGTCTGTTGAAGGTGTTGTAGTGCCTCATGATACCGAGGTATGAGTTAAGAGAAGATAAGAGCTTCCTCCTCTCTTCCGGATACAGTTTATGCTGGCGGGCCTTCTCATTGTACTTGAGTATGACGGACCGGAAGTTCTCCTGTGTTCTCCTCACGATGTTGATATGCCCTTCTTCTATCCTTACCCCGAGGAATTTGATCCCGTGGTTGACTCTCTGAAGAACAACCTTCCGAGGTGATAGCGTAAGAGAGAGCTCGGATGAAAGGAACTCCCGTATCCGGGGAAGACACTGTTTGAGATACTCCTTGTCCCTGTGGATAAGGAAGAAGTCGTCGACATAGCGGCCGTACATCCTTATCCCGAGGTCATGCTTGATGAAGTGGTCGAGCGGCGCCATGTAGAAGTTGGCGAAGACCTGGCTTGTCAGGTTCCCGATGGGAAGGCCCTTACCCGGAGGGGCATTGAAAAGGCTTTTGGAAGGAGGAAGTTTATCCCGGGAGCTCCGGGGAGAGACAAATCTGACATTCTTTGTCGGGTCGGTGAGGAGAATCTTCTCGATGAGATACATAATAATTCTGTAGTTGTCCTTCACGTAATACCTGTTGAGGTACTCGCTTAGCCTCGAAAAGAGAAGGTTCCTGTCGATGAACGCAAAGAATGATGAGATATCGAGTTTGAGGCACCACGCCTCGTCCTTCCAGTTGTTCGTTGCCGATGCCATGAAGTGACGCATTCTCTCGATGGCGAAATGCGTTCCCTTCCCCACCCTGGAGGCATACACGTCATAGATGTGCCTCTTCTCCAACAATGGATTTACGGCGTTGACGACAAGATGATGGACGACCCTGTCGCGAAAGGATGCGGCGAAGACCTCCCTGACGGCGGGGTTGTCTATGATGAAGCAGTTATAAGGCTGAGGCTCATAGGTGAAGCTGTTGATTTCGTCAAGAAGGCGGAACAGATTACGCTCAAGGTCGACCTCGAATGCAAGGGCACTCGGAGAGGTACGCTTATGTTTACGGCAGTCATAGTAGGCTTCGAAGATTTCACCCACAGTAACCGGCTCGTCGATAAAAAGATAAAGCTGTTCGTCCATGACACCCCTCATAACGATAAAAGCAGGAGATTTTGCCCTCCTGCAGACTCAGTGAAAACCCTGACCGGACGCACATAGTTATTGTTGTTGCGGTTGTTGTTGTTCTGGTTTCCATTGTTGAAGTTCTGTTTCCACGCGTTGTTGCCGCTGTTCTCAGAACTCGACCATAGGGGAGGAAGTATTGCCTCATCCGGAGCACTCCGGATAAGGCTTACTGACCTCTTACGAGACTCCTCCCTTACGCTTTTCACTAAGCCAAGCCCGCTCCCGCCCACCGTAGCAGACGGAACTCCGGCTATCTTACGGCTTTCTTCCAGCCGTTTATCTCCTTCCCGATGGTATCCATCAGGGCGGAAATCTCACCAAAATGTGCGATACTCAATAAGTGAAGATCCTTACTGAGCCTCACTTCAAACTTCAGAACCTCGAAGTCATCGAGAAAGGCCTCGAGGTCGGGCGTCTTGTCATAAGCCCTGTTTGCCCTGTATATAGACCTCACCAGCACCACACTGTCTCTCCTGATATCCTCCCCGAGCGAATACTTGTACTCCTTCGGATAATCCTTTGTATACTGGAACAGGCGGAGCACAAGTGAATACACATCCTTATAGACCTGAAGGTTGTAGTAGAGGGCCATTATTTTTCTCAGCTCCCCTTATGGAAATACCAGAGCAGATGATCAAATCCGTTTCTACTAATCTCAGCGTCAGATTTTTCAATTATCGCATCAATCGTTTTCATGTATTTGCGATAATCCGTTAAATCTACTTTTTCGACCTTGTATTTTTCTGCATATTGAGGAAGGACTTTCCTGATCACTCTGTCATAGATAGAGTAGTTATCCTGTTCCTTCTGACCTTCAAACAAATAGAAGCAGGCATAATGGCAGAACTTGCTCGCAAATGAAGGATTTCGTCTTGCCTTATACTTTACATCTGTGGGTTTTGTCTCTTCACAAAGCAGGTAATACAGAGGCATATCCTCAGTGTTCTTCAGCATAGACAAAATATCATCAAAGTGAAGAGCCAAAAGACGATTGCTCATCTCTGTTCTCCCGACACCATCAGTTGTAAGACGTGTGCTGTTCTCTCTATCTATTGCTCCGACAATCTCATTAATAATTCTGTTGCGGTCATATCCATTTGTAGACCTTTCTGTTCCATCAAGAATATCAGAAAGTTGAGAAAACCAATAAGCAGAAGAACCCCCGATAGTTGCCTCTAGGGACGGCTTTTCGATCGCACGATTTCCTGTATGACGAATCTATCCTTATCATAAATTCAACTTTGGCGACGTTCTGACGTGACAATACAACAAGACCGTCATTACCAACTTCAATGACATACTTCCTCGACTCATTGTACTCAGCTTGAATTTTGTTCATCAGCTCCTCCTTTTTATTCTTCATAAATACTCGTCCGGATTATTAGAATTAAATTCTTATAATCCAGTAAATTGTTAAATAGATAAATAGTTATCAAAAAGCCCTGACCGGACGCTCATAGCTACTGTAGTAGCGGTCGTCGCGGTTGCCGCTGTTCTGGCTTCCATTGAAGAAGCGCTGCTGCCACGCGTTGTAGCCGCTGCCCTCAGAACTCGACCAATAATAACTGCTACTGAAAGTTCCAATGGACTTCAAACACAGATTTTCATAAATCAGATTAAGTTCATCCTTACTCGGAAGGAACCAGTCTGAATATCCTCCGGATGTGTAATCGGCACATTTCTTTGCCGCATAGTCAGATGTTGTATCTCCGCCGATATTGTACGATTTGTATGCATTATCTCCCATGGTTCTTACCAACAGTTCGGTGTTGACCTTTCCTGCTCCGATTGCTGTCGAAGTCCCTGTCATCTTGTATTCGGAATTAGCAGTTGCACGATAGAACCCGAAGATATGCTGAGATGAGTCAACATCAGAAGAAGCAACCTCAAGATATCTCCAACCGTTGCTGTAATAACCCTTGTCATAGAAGACAATTCCACCCGCAGGACCGGTATCTCCTACAGTGTATGTTGTTGCCGCCTCGGCAGGATAACTATGATATCCGTCACCTTTGTATCCGGCATCACTGTTTGCATCAGAGAGATAACCGGTAAGGACGGCCTTTGTAATGCTGAATTCTGAATCAGAGTAATAGTCCTTGATGAAACTGTGTTTGTTATTCACTCCATTAGTATCAAGTTCCTTGGTATTTGCATAACCCCAGAAGTTTTCAGTCAGATCAACTTCTTCATATGTTGAGAATTTTGTCGTTATGTTTATCTCACCGCAGTCTATGAAATTCGAATCATTGACAATCGTTGGATCGAAGTTGCTGAAAGAACACTCCTTGAACTCACAGGCAAAGAATGAACCGTACGCAGAAAGATTACAGCTGTCGAATGTGGCATTCAGATTTGATGAGTAAAGAGCAAGTTGCATATTGGAGAAATAATTGTTCTCGCCGGCTCCATAGATTATGATGCTGCTGTTTCTGAACTCATTATCTGTTAATAATGCATAGTTAATCCGATTTCTGTCGTAATAATCATATCTCACTGTCGGAGTCTTCAGATTGAATGTGTTATTCGAGAGCGTACTTGACCCGACATATATGCCGCCTGTGACTGTGGAGTTGCACATCTCGCCTATGTATCCGTAAAGAGCATAATTCTCGGTTTCGATATCGGCATTGAAGACCGTGATGTAGCCCTGGAGGCCCTTGAGAGTGCCGTCCACATCAACATACTTCAGCGCACTCCCGCTGTTGTTCTTGCAGTTGATACCAATCCAGCTGTTCTCGCCGCTGTCGACGCCGTAGAACTTGATTTTATCTGTCTCGGTTCCTTCCGCCTTCAGCGTTCCTTCAACTGTTATTCCGTAGTTTCCTGCGAACTGAACATCGACACCGGGATTTATCGTCAGCGTTGCTCCCTGTTCAACCATCACCGAACCTGTAACAAGATACGGGCTCTTGTCCACTGTCCATGTAAGTTTATCGCCGGAGAGGACACCGGAGACTTCCGTCTTCTGGTCGGTAAGCTTTATCGAAGCACTGAATGAAGCAGATTCATTACCTGATCTGTCGACTACCCTTACGTGGACTGTGTATGTGCCGTTTTCAGCGGGGAGCTCCCAGTTGAAAATCGGAGAATAGTCATAACGACGTGTAGTTTTGTCGAAGACGTTGTCGTATGTGACCATGATTTTCTCAAGCCCGCAGCCTTCATCCTCCGCCGTTATGTTCAGCGTTATGTTCTTGTTATCTGTAGTATTTGCACCGCTGTTGATGACAACAGACGAGATCACGGGAGCTGAAGTATCGGAAAGAGTAATCTCCGCCATTTCCCTGACTTCAAGGATACCGAGCTTCGGAGAAATCTGCTGTGTTTTGGCATCCCAGCCGTTCTTTGAATACGTCACCGTATATTCATCTGCAATTGACACTCCGCCGATCTCATATCGTCCGCTGTCGTCTGTGAGAGTTTCAAGAACCTTGCCGCTTCCCATGTCGACGGAAACCTTCACCTTCGAAAGCGAAAGTCCGTTTTCAAGATTGACCTTTCCCTTGATTGTCGCAGTGTTGGGTGTGACTTCAATTCTGCCGAGGTTTATGCCGTCGGATGCTTTGACATCGACAAGGATTGTAAGATCTGCACAGTCCTGTCTCTGGAGACGGAGTGTGTAGGAGCCGACTGGAACATGGTCGAACCGGAATGTGCCGTCGGATGCTGTTGTGTAGCTTTCAATCGACCCTACCCCGTCGAAACTGATGGTGACACTGCTCTCATCATCCGTTGTCAGAACATCGACGGTTCCGTAAACACTGTTGTGTGTTGCGGTAAGTATCGTGTTTCCCATACTGATGTAGTTGTCGGCAAAGAGTGCCAGCTCTCTTGATAACGTTACAGGAGCAAAATCAGTATATGAATACCTGACACCTGTGTAGTTCCCCTGCGGAACATAGAATGAATAGCTTCCGGAAGCATCCGTCTCTGTCGTCTCGTAGACTGAGGAGCCTCTGAGGAGTTCAACCTTGACGCCGGCACTGCTGCTTCTTCCTTCAAGCCCGGCAACTCCAGATATCGTACCCCTGTTGATGTTGATTTCGGTAAGAGGAATCGTCGTGACCGTCGATTTCACAACATTGACTGTTTCAAGTGTCGCCGTCCTGTATCCTGTATATGAGATGACGATGCTGTACTCTCCCGGCGTCATTCCCGCAAGTGTATATACGCCTGCGCTGTTTGTGATTGCGGAATATACGTCAGACGAATCTGCAAGATTGGTGGCGGTGACAAGAGCTCCGGCATAATCTGTGAGCAGCTCGAGTTTGACAGAACCTGTTATTGAACGTATGGCGACGGACAGCGTCAGAAGCTCGACATCCTTCTCTGAGGACGACTCGATGACAAACTCATTTGTCGAAGCCGTTACATAGCCGTCCTTACTTGCAATGAGAGTATATGTTCCGGGAAGCACCCTGTTTATCTTGTACTCACCCTTCTGATCAGTCGATGCCGTATATTGGTTTATCGAATTCTTGAGGAGAATCGTTATGCCCTCATGTGTAGATGCACCGTCCAATAGTACCTTTCCCGATACAGTCGATACAACGGACTTCATCGTCACAGAAGAGGCTGTCGATACTTTGCCGACCGTCACATCAACGCTGTTACTCAAGTTCGATACATATCCGTCCTTCGAATATGTGAGGAGATATGTTCCTCCCTTTGTAATGCCGTTTATACGGAAGGAGCCGTCAGACACCGATGTGGCAGAATAAACGACACTGCTGTCTGTGGAATCTGTAATCGTAATTATGACACCGCTGTTGTCAGACCCGCCTTCGAGGGCTACAAAGCCTGTAACACTTGCACTTGCAGATACAAGTGGGGGAGTATTGACTGACGTATCTGCCCCGCCTGTGACAACGATATTGTCCACTGTCTTCGAGGCATAACCTTCTTTTGTGATGTAAAGTGAATATGTTCCTTTTTCAATATGTGTGAAGCTGAAGAAACAGTCACTGCCGCTCTGGACAGTCCTAATTGTCGTGCTGGAAGAATCCAGAAGAGACACAAACTCTCCGCTTGAGTTTGTCTTTCCGCTGATGGAACCATAGACAGCTTCAAGCTTTTCGCCGTTCACAATGTAGCTCTGACCGGCCGCAACTGTGACTGACGCTTCGTATGTCGAGTAATCTGTTTTCGTGAACCTGATTTTATATTCGCCGGGCTCTACTTCCCTGAACGTATATTCTCTGTTCTCGAGCGTAGTTCTGCTCTGGATAGTCTGGCTGTTTTTAATGAGGAATACCGTTTCTCCTGCCGACTCACTCTTTCCGGTGACTGTACCAAACACTGAAGAGAGTGGGCCGAATGCGATTGTGATGGTTTCGTCTGCCGTAACCGTCACTGTCTTTGTCTGGGAAGCATAGTCCGCAAACGAAGCCGTCAAAGTATATTCTCCGGGCTTAAGTCTTTTCGTGAAGGCTCCGTCGGCATCCGTAATGACTGCATAGCTGTTGGTGCTTGCGGTATCTTTTATGAGAATCTGTATGCCTTCCCTGTTTTCCGAACCGGAAAGTGATACACTGCCTTTAACTGTACCGAAATTGCCGAACAGTTCCAGTATTTCGTCTACAGAAGTGACTGTTCCTGCTACTACATCGAAATACCCTGTAATCTGTGAGAGATATGTTGAATAGGAGGCAATAACTCTGTATCTGCCGGGGACGACATCGCCGATGATGTAGTTTCCGTCGTTTGACGTCGATCCAGTGTAGCTTAATGTCTTGTCCTCGCTCTCGAGTTTTATTGTGATTCCGGTCGAATCGGAAGAGTCGCCGAGCACAGCTCTGCCTTCTACACTGCCGCGGTTACTGAAGAGTTTGACCTCTCCCACTGTCTTTTCAGGATGCGTCTGATCATCTGTGCATACAACCATGACATTCTCCGTCATCAATGCGACACAGTCCTCATGGATATAACGAAGAGTATAGGTACCTTCGGGAACGTTGAAGATGGAGAAGTTTCCGTCCTTGTCCGTCATGGCGACATAGGATGTTCCGGGGATATAGACTGTCGTGTCATAATGCTCCGAGGCACCGTCGACAAGAGCCTTTCCCTTGATTGTTCCAAGAGGCTTCATCCTGACGCTGCCGATATCTTTTCCTTCCTGCAGTGAAGGAACAACATCCTCCACCCAGCCGCCGATTCCGTCTGTTTTCTCCTCATTGATGTCACGGCGGTTTATTGTATCGGGTTCACTGCTCGTGAAAAGCAGCCTGTACTTTGTATCTGCGTTCAGATTCCGGATGACGAACGTCCTGTCGGAGTTTACCTTCTGGATAGTCACCGTATTGTTGGATGAGTCTATTACCTTCACATAGACACTCTCGGGAGAAACATTACTCCCGTCAGGAATTGATATCGTTCCCTTGATTGTCGGTGTTGAATATTCCACTATCTGTGATGAAGCAGGCTTATCCTCACATGATGCTAAAAGTGTCAAAAGAGTCAGACATACAATAATTAAAGGCAGATATTTTCTCATACTCCCCTCGCTTTCGGTTTGAGGAGAGCACAATGCATTCCGCCACACGGCAGGAACAGTTTTAAAACCTTCTCCTCAATCCCTTTAAGCATAGCCCCCCCCCAGCCGTTTTTGCAATAGTTTTTTATACTTTCTGCAGATTTCAGGACATCGTTTGAAAGGATGGTTCTTTAGAGGAATTGAGCTTGT
>CAVFZO010000066.1:0-11423 GCA_963626925.1 Clostridium sp. AM49-4BH | reverse complement strand
TGATGCGTTTCCGGGGGATGGGGATTTATACTAAACTTCGCATGCAAAACTCAGATTGAGAAGGTAAATCCATTCAGAGTAAAAAGAATCACATGGGACATCTCTAATGACAAGCACAGTATAATCGAAGAAAAGACATATTCATAATATCTCTCTACCTGCTGACGGTATGATGCTTTATGAAGCGCCCTTTCTGTAAGGACGCTTCTTCTTTATCAATTGAGATTACATGGCTTCCAGGAACGGAACACCGATGACAGCAAAGCCGTTCTTCATTGTCTGGAGCACGATTTCGCAGAGCGTGACACGCGCAGAGACGAGCTCGTTGCTCTCGGCATTGAGTATGCGGTTGTCATGATAGTAGTGGCTGAAGGTCTTCGCCATGTCGTAGAGGAATGTGGCTATGACCGACGGATCGAAGAGCTCGGCTGCACGCTTGAGATATTCCGGGAACGATGCTGTCATCATGAGGAGCGTCTTCTCATCCTCGTTCGTCAGAAGGCTTCCGTCGAAAGGAGCATCCTTCTTATCCTCTTTGTACTTACGCATGATTGACGACAGTCTTGCTCCAGTGTACTGGAGATAAGGGCCTGTATTGCCGTTGAAGGAGATGGACTCCTTGGGGTTGAATGTCATATCCTTAGTCGGAGTGACCTGCAGGAGGTAGTAGTTGAGGGCCCCGAGTGCGATACGCCTGCTTGTCTCGTCAACATCGTCAACCTTGTCAGCCCTGTCCTTGGAGATTATTTCCTCCTTAGCCAGCTCTGTAAGTTCCTTCAGGAGGTCGTCGGCATCAACAACTGTCCCCTCCCTGCTCTTCATCTTGCCGTCGGGAAGGTTGACCATGCCGTAGGAAAGGTGATGGAGCTCCTTCGCCCAGTCGTAGCCGAGAAGCCCGAGGCAGTAGAAGAGTACCGTGAAATGATATTTCTGTTCTGAAGCGACGACATATGTGAGAGAGTCGAAGGGCCAGTCCTCGTGGCGCCTGATCGCCGTCCCTATATCCTGTGTCATGTAGAGCGTCGTTCCGTCCTTTCTGAGGAGGACCTTCTTGTCGAGTCCTATGGGGGCGAGGTCGACCTGCACCGATCCGTCTTCCTCCTTCCGGAAGACTCCGCTCTCCACACCCTTGAGAACCTCTTCCTTGCCGTACTTGTATGTCTCCGATTCGTAGTAGTACTTGTCGAACGAGATTCCCATATTACGGTAGCTCTCCTCGAGCCCGGAGAGCGTCCAGTCGTTCATCTTCTGCCACAGCGAGCGTACTTCCCTGTCGCCGTCCTCCCACTTCTTCAGCATCTTCTGCGCCTCTGTGTCGGGATCGACGAAGCCCGGGGTATTTACAATGTCGGGATTTTCCTTTCTGAGTTCCTCGACCTCCTTTTCCCACTGGGCAAACCTCACGTAGTAACGTCCGACAAAGTGATCGCCCTTCTCGCCTGTGCTCTCGGGGGTCTCTCCGTTACCGAATGCAAGGTACGCAAGCATGCTCTTACAGATATGGACACCACGGTTATTGATAAGGTTGACCTTCCGCACTTCGGCGCCCTGGACCTTCAAAAGCTCGCTGACAGCCTCTCCGAGGGAGTCGTTCCGCATATGACCAAGATGGAGGGGCTTGTTGGTGTTCGGGCATGAGAACTCGACCATCATCTTCTTCCCTTTGAAGCTGTCGCCCCATCCGTATTTATCACCGCCGGCTCTGACTGCGGCGACTATTGAAGAAGAGAGCGACGCCATATCGAGCTGGACGTTGAGATACGGTCCTGCCACGATCATCTTTCCTTCGGGATGGCTTCCCTCCAGTCTCTTCTCGATATCCTTCACAATCTCTGCGGGTGACTTATGTGCACTCTTCGAATAGGGGAACATCGGAAATGCTATATCGCCCATCTCCTTCTTCGGGGGCACGCCCATTGTAAGGGGTGCTATCTCATCCGTTCCAAGATATGCTTTCAATTCATCTTCTATTCTTTTTTTCCAGTCTTCTTTCAGTTTCGTTAACATTGTTACCTCAAGCCTTCTAATATTATCTTTTTCCATGAAGGAGAGTGAAGTCCCCCGTCACTGCACCCTGATACTTATCTCGCCGCTCGAGAGAGCCTCCTCCCGGCCGTCGTCATACCTCACAAGAAGGTGTCCCGAATCATCAATGCCGTATGCAGAGGCGGGAGTTCTGAGAGAGCCCTTCACTGTCCATATTCTCTTACCGATGACGAAGCACTTCTCTCTGTAGGCACTGAGGAAATCCTCCTTCTGAATCGAGATTATCCTCTTCGAGCATTCTGCTATGACCTTCGCCCTCGAGACCTCCGTCCTCCCGTCGGGATAGAACGACGTTGCGATGCTTCTCACATCGGCGCTGAGCTCGCTCTCTCTTGTACGGAGGTTTATACCGCAGCCTATTACGACCTTGTCGAGTCTTCTCTCCTCCATGTTTATGATACCCTCGGTAAGTATTCCGACTGCCTTCTTTCCCCTTATGTAGATATCATTAACCCACTTGATTGAGGTCTCTATACCTGTAAGTCTCTCCATGACTTCGCTCACAGCCGTTGCAGAGGCTATCGTCACAAGATCGGGAGATGCTATCTCTCTCCCGTCGATGACGAGAGAGAAGTAGACTCCTCCGGCGGGAGACTCGAAACTCCGCCCCAGTCTCCCCCTTCCTCCCGTCTGACTCGAACATGTCACGACATAGGGCAGCGCCGCACCCTCTGATGCGATTATCTTTGCGTCCCTGTTCGTCGACTGAGTCGTGTCTATATAGTAGACACCGATTCCGCTATCCCCGAAAGAAGAAGTGAGAGTTTCCTTGTTCAATATGTCCGGGCTCTCCTTAAGCCTGTATCCGTAATGCTTCCGGCTCTCGATCATGATTCCATCTTCCTGCATCTTCTTCACAGCCTTGCTTACGGCCATTCTCGTTATTCCGAGCGAGAGGCTTATCGTCTCACCGCTTACATACTCCGGGGAATGCTCCTCCAGAAGTGAAAGAATCGTCTCTCTTGTATTCATATGATGAAGAATAGTTAGTAAACCTGCGTAAGTAAAGTAGTTGACAATAATTTACTCCCCTTTTATTCTCGCCTCATGACTATATTCACAGCACTGTTTACCGCGCTCATCGCGGCAGGTTCTTTCATAAAGGTTCCCGTCGGGGCCGTTCCCGTCACACTCCAGACGCTCTTTGTCTTCATGGCGGGACTTCTTCTTCCGCCTCTCAATGCCTCTCTCTCTGTTATCGTCTTCATCGCACTGGGACTCATCGGACTTCCCGTCTTCACGTCAGGCGGCGGTATCGGAGCACTGATTTCCCCGACAGGCGGTTTCATATTCGGCTTCCTCGTCTCGGCATTCGCCGGCTCTCTTCTCGCAGAAAGAAAACATGACGGCATCCTCTACAACATATTCGTCGTCCTTGTCATGGAAATAATCATTTATCTCATCGGCATTCCATGGCTCAAGATCAACCTCTCGACAACCTGGGCAAAAGCTTTCACTGTCGGTCTTCTGCCGTTCATTCCGGGAGATGCATTGAAGATTGCAGTTGCAGCAGTGTCCTCAAAGATACTCTATCCGGAAGTGATGAAGGTTGCGGCAAAACTCAGAGAAAGAGAAAAAAACGGAGAAGAAGAGTAATACCCGCTATCTTTTACAGCTTTCCTGCTTCGATTATAATCGGGCCATGAAATTCGATTCGTCTCCGTTTCTAGAACCGTATGTCTCTTCCTTCTCCCGTGTAAAGGAGGAGAGGGAGACATTCCAGAATGCCCTTCTCCCGTCATGGGATGAGGTTAGAACTATGATGGAAGAGCTGCGGGTGCTGCTCTTTCCGGACTACGAGGAGATAACATCCCGCGGCATGCTCGAAACAGTTGTCTCGAGACATATGGAGAAGGCCTCCGACATACTCTACCGCGAAGCCGCCCTTGCATGGGCCACCCTCGACATACCGGGAGAGAAAGCCGTGAAAAAAGCCGGGGAGATAACCTCCGCCCTCATGGCGGAACTTCCCCACATACGCGAGGCGCTCAAGAAGGACGGAGAAGCCGGATACGACGGCGACCCCGCAGCAAAGAGCGTCAGGGAGGTAATCCTTACATATCCCGGCTTCAAGGCAATAACCGTACACCGCATAGGTCACTTCCTCTTTAAGAAGGGACTCCCCTTAATTCCGAGGATGCTCAACGAGCTCGTCCATTCAGATACCGGTATCGACATACACCCCGGTGCCGAGATCGGCGAATACTTCTTCATCGACCACGGAACAGGCGTCGTCATCGGAGAGACCACTGTCATCGGCGACAGAGTAAAGATCTACCAGGGTGTGACGCTGGGGGCGCTCTCCTTCCCCAAGGACGGATGCGGAATGCTCCTGAGAGACCAGAAGCGTCACCCGACAATAGAGGACAGAGTAACAATCTATGCAAATGCGACTGTGCTCGGAAACATCACCGTCGGACACGATTCGACAATAGGCTCCAACGCATGGGTCAAGGACAGTATTCCTCCCTGCTCGAGGGTTATCACCCAGGACACAAAGAACAGCATCAGTCAACTGAAACGACCAGAGGAAAAATAGAGGTCACCTTTCCTCTGTAGAGTTCTCCCTCGACTACGGGGGAGGATGAGAGTGAGACAATCCGGGCCTTCAGATAATTTCCCGTCGTTCCGGAGCCGTTCTTCTCGGCGATTATCTCGACATTCCTCCCCTTCTGCCTCTCTATATAGGACCGCTCCTGACGGGTCGAGAGGAGTCTCAGTCTAGATGCCCTCTCGTCCCTCACCCTCTCCTCGACAAAATCCTTCGAGCTGTAGAGAGGGGTTCCCTCCCTCGGGGAATACGGGAAGACGTGCATTGCGGCAAAATCATTCTCCTCGAGAAAGCGGTATGTCTCTTCGGCATCCTCATCCCTCTCACCCGGAAGTCCCGCTATGACATCGCAGGCAATGAACGGGTCGTCTTTGATCTCTCTCAGTCTCTTTATTATGTATCGCACATGCTCTGTCGAATACCTGCGCCCGATTATCCCGAGGACATGGTCGGAGGCAGTCTGGATCGGGATATGGAAATGGGGGAAGACACGCCTGTCGGCTATCGCATCCAGAAGAAGATCATCCACCCCGTCCGGTTCCATCGACGAGAGCCGGAATCTTATATCATCACCGCATTCTGAGAGGAGTCTCTTCATGAGGCCTCCCAGTCCGTCCCCTCTGTGGTTGTAGTTCGTGAGATTGACACCTGTAAGCATTATCTCGTGCATTCCCTCTTTTTCGAGCGCCAATACTCTCTTCACGACTTCGTCCGCCTCTAAAAATCTCGAGGGCCCCCGGACAATGCGCGTCTTGCAGTAGCCGCATGCGTTGTCGCAGCCGTCCTGCACCTTGATGTACGCACGTGAGTGATAACTGAAAGAAGAAGGATTGTATGAGAATGAATCGCTGTCACGGAGAGAAAATGATGAAACCCTTTCATAGAGTGTCCCATCCCCGGAAGAGGAAAGAGAGGGCGCTATCTTTAGTAAGGACGGCTTATCTTTAAGAGAGAAGACGACGATGTTCCCGCCGAGTGCTTCAATGGCCTTTCTGTCGTTTTCGGCATAGCATCCCGATACTATGACACACTCGGCAGAGTGTGAAAAGAGTCTGATCATACGACGCGCCTTCTGCTCTGCTTTACTTGTTACTGCGCATGTATTTACTATGATTAGTCTGGCGTCCTTACTTTCCTTTGTTACCTCCCATCCCGCCTCTCTGAAGCTGTCTGCCACAGCTTCGCTCTCACACTGGTTGAGACGGCAGCCGAGAGTATATATGTAGACCTTCACTTCTTCTCCCCCTTCTCGAGCATGTAGCCGACATTCTCTATGGCAAGCCGCAGAGAGTGACGCATGTCACGTGTGTAGGGATTGTAGCGCTGGAGATCGCAGAAGAGAGACAAGGGGTCGTTGCAGGTCTGCTCCACTATCTCGAGAAGGGCCTTGTAACCCTTTGTCGAGATGGCCGACGGCTCGAGCTTCATCTCGGAGAGAATTCTTCCGATGAAGTGTGTCACTCCCTGTGAAAATGCAGCCTCCCTGTCATGCTCGTCCGGTGTCATTTCGATGACGGAGAGTTTCATTGAAAGAAAAAGACTTCTGACTGTCTCGTATCTTTCGTCCTTCTCCATCAGGGGACACATCACAACGGGGAGGTTCTCCAGGCCGTTCTTACCCGAATCGGGACCGAACATCGGATGAGTCGCTATCCTGTATATACCGCTGTCGAGGTGCTTCTCCATCCATTCTGCCGGATAGGTCTTCACGGAACATGTATCAAGAACAATCGTATTCTTTCCGATCCTTTCCTTCACACTTTCAAGCACGCTTTCGAATGCCGAAATCGTTACGCAGAAGAAGAGGATGTCAGAGGTGAGGACCTCGTCCTCCGTCGCCTTCTCCACACCCTCTGGAAGGGGATGAGAGGACCTCGAATAAGCCAGGACACGATTGCCTGTCCCCGAGAGGGCGCAGGCCCAGAAGGAGCCGAAGCGCCCCATTCCATATACACCAATCTTCATAGCCGAAGGATAGCGCCTTTGAAAAAGGTCAACAAGGCCCTGAGTCTTAATAGTTCAGTTATGTGTCGGCGTTGACAGTTGAGTAACACCTGATTTTGTACGATAATCATGAAAAAAGGAAAATTCACTGGAGGAATTAATAAATGGCTAAAGAATTTATGGTCGAGACAAGCGCCAGACACGTTCATGTCACACAGGAGACTCTCGAAGCTCTCTTCGGAGAAGGCTATCAGCTCACAGTAAAGAAGGAGCTCTCCCAGCCGGGTCAGTTCGCTTCCAACGAAAGAGTCACAGTCGTAGGTCCCAAGAAGGAACTTGCAAACGTATCCATCCTCGGACCATGCAGAAAGGCTGACCAGGTTGAACTGAGTGCAACTGACGCACGCTCCATCGGCATCGACGCTCCCATCAGGGAAAGTGGTGACACAAAGGGATCGGGAAAGTGCACACTCGTCGGCCCCAACGGAAAGGTTGAACTCGAGGAAGGAGTCATCGTAGCAAAAAGACACATCCATATGCAGCCGGAAGATGCCGAGGCATTCGGAGTCAAGAACGGCGAAATAGTATCCGTCCTCATCGAGAACGGCAACGGCAGAAAGACAATCTACGGCGATACAGTCATCCGTGTATCCCCTTCCTACCGACTTGCAATGCATGTCGACACAGATGAGTCCAACGCTGCTTCCTGCGCAAAGGGCCAGATGGGCACAATCGTAAAATAAAGCATCCTAAAGCGGAAGAGGCACCGGTTTCCGGTGCCTTTCTTTATGTCTTATTTCTCTCTATATCAAGAGATAATCACATTATGCAAGAATCAATGGCGGCTGCAAGCTCAACGATCTTCTCTACAGGAAGGACCTCGGCTCTCTCCCCGCCCTCGAGGCCCGAAAGAGAAAGAATCTTCTCAACATAATCCTTCCCGTTGTTGCCGTAGAGAGATGACTGAAGATTGTTTCTCACAGTCTTTCTTCTCTGCTGGAAGATCGCCCTCAGGAGAGTGAGGAAAGTTTCCCTGTGCTCTGGTGGAACAAGACTGTGGCCCCTTTTCTTCATGACGACGACTGCACTGTCAACATTGGGAGAGGGCCAGAAAGAGCCGCGAGAAAGCTTGAGTTCGGCCGTATTCTCGTAATCAATCTGCGTAAGGACGGAAAAGGAAGAATAACTTTCACTTCCGACTTTTCCGACCATTCTCTCAACAACTTCCTTCTGAAGTGTGAAGACCATCATAGGAGGAAGATAACTCTCCTCTATGAGCTTGGCTATAATCACCGAACCGACATTATAAGGAAGATTGCCGATTATCCTCTCGGGAAGAGGAAGGAGTTTCTTCTTGAAGAGTGTCTTGATTGCATCACCCTCGACAAGCGTGAAATTCTCCTCGTCGTTAAAAGCCTGTTCGTTCAGAATCTTCACGAAGCCGTGGTCGATTTCAAAGGCTGTGAGATCAACTCCGCGAGAGAGGAGCATGTATGTAACAGCTCCGAGCCCGGGGCCGATTTCCCAGACTCTCATGCCCTCTTCTACTTTCATCAGAGATACGAGCTTCTCTCTCATCTGACCGTTTATGAGGAAGTTCTGCCCGAACTTCTTCGTCATGGCAAGGCCGTTTGCCTTAAGAACCCTCTCTATCTCCGCAGGGCTGTCGTAATTAAGATTCCACATAGAAATGAGAATACCCTAAAAGAAGAAATAGAAAAAGGCTCAGCGGCGTTTTCTTCTTCCTGCGAGGAAGATAACAGCAACCACTGCCGTAAAGACGGCCAGAACGGGATAGTACAGAGTAAAAGACGCCGTAAGAGGCAGATACTTTGAGAACACCCCGGAATTATTGATTATCCATAATATAATATCGATTATTAAATCCGAAATTGGAATAATAAATCTTATCATAGTCAGTATGAAGAGTATCGTTATAAGGGGCATCCCGATAATGGAGAAGAGAAATGAATACGGCTGCCAGAGGCCGAAGATTGAGTAGACTATCGGAGAAGAGGCGACTGTGGCAGCAACACTTGTAAGTACTGCAGTGCCGATTGTCGAGACGACTGGGATCCGGCTCTTTTTAACCTTTTCCTGAGGCCCCGCAATGAAGAGAATTCCGGCAAGGGAGGTAAAGCTCAGTACAGCAGAGACCTCGTCGACATAGCACGGAAAGAGTTTAAAAAGGAAGACGAGGGAGAGTATGAAGCCGTAATCAATACCGAAAAGAGGAATAAGCAGTACGAATATAAGCGATCTCATGAGCGACACTCTCATTCCTGCAAGGTAGACAAAGACGAAAAGAATGATGTTCTTCACTGCCGTGGCCTTTCTTTTCCTCAGAAAGAGTGAAAGAAAAGGCATGACGGCTGCGGTTATGAACGAAAGATGCATTCCCGAGAGCGAGAGCATATGGCTCAGCCCGAGTTCCCTCACCCTCTCCTGGAGTGTGCCGTCTCCGTCGAGTGTCGTCCCCGTCAGCAGCAGCGATATTATATTACCCCTGTCTCCCGCAGGAAGCGATGAGATGAAGGCGGCATTGAACTTCTCTCTGATCCTTCCCCATCTGTTTTGCGAGAGAACAGTTCCGCCTGTCGAGAGAAAATAACTCTCTGTCATTCTTCCTTCAATATGGGCTCTGTCGCCCCTCGTGAGAGAAAGGTCCGGCCCGATAACATAAATCTTCCCGGACGCGGAGAAGAGGTCGCCCCTTTCGTTACTCACGCTTTCGCAGAGGACGCTGTATCCCGTATAGCGGTTCTTCTTTCTGTTCGGTTCAGTGACAACCGTTCCGTAAACAGCGCATATTTCTTTTTCGTCTATCGGGATATACACAATAGTCTTTTCAAGGGAAGAGGAGAATAT
Organism: Clostridium sp. AM49-4BH; assembly: GCA_963626925.1. Classification (GTDB taxonomy): domain Bacteria; phylum Spirochaetota; class Spirochaetia; order Sphaerochaetales; family Sphaerochaetaceae; genus Ornithospirochaeta. The sequence goes on along the minus strand of CAVFZO010000066.1, from coordinate 2,014 downwards.
CGAGAGAAGAAGTATCATAAAAAGAATCAGCATCCTCACCCTTTCCTTCCTCCTGAAAAGGTAAAGGGCAAGAGTCAGAACGGCAATGCCTGCTTCTCTCCATCTGAAGACTGCGGGAACAAACGTGAGAAGATAAAAGAAAAGAAGAACAATAAGGTATGTCATATCATAGCTCTCCTACATTGAGAGAAATTGTCTTACGTAACGACAATACGCATTGCTTGAAAAAGCTCGCCGACTCTGGCAGCGGAAGTCAGGCTCTAGTCCCTTTTTCATTTCATATTTTTGTTTCCCGTTTTTCTCTGTGAAGAGATCGTCAACAACAGGAAAATATGTATTACTGTCAACCGGTATCTTCTGCGTAGTTTCCATGTAATCTATACCTGCCTTGGTCAGCGCATCTCTCATTTTTCTTTGTAACAGGTAGTATTTGATTGAGTAAGGATTCTCAGATTCAACTAACCGCCCGTTCATCAATGACTCCTTTATTTTCCCGGTGAATTTCTTACCGCTAATGACGCTGTGCTCCGGAAGGTTAAACGCTGAAAAACCTTCTCTGTGGAGCAGTTCGGCCTTCTCTATTCTCATCCCGGACTTCGTCTTAAGATGGTATTTGAGACCACAGATGGGATACCTGCAGTAATTCTTTATGCAAATATAAATATTACCGCACTCTACTGCTTCCGGGATGTAGAGATCAGGGTTACCGTAGTTTTCGATAATACCCCGGAGAAGCTTTCCGCAACCATTCATGATGCGGCCCCGGTGGCAGAATCTGCGGACGTTTCCGCCATTCTTCTGTTTCCTATACTTTTCGATGAAGTTAGTTTCAGATGGATCGTGATTCAGCTCTTTAAAAAACTTGACGGGATATCCTTCTTCTGATAGATTTACTGTGTGAGCGGACCTTAAAGTGCTTAAGTGCGCGTTGGTTCCGCTCTGTTTTTTAACCCTGATATTGCGCAGATCAAGGATGTTTGGAGCTTGATCCTTTATTCGTTCCGTTGTGATGTTTACAATATATAAATCACCGTTCAGAGACGCTAGAGTTTTGAAGTTGACATATTTCAAGACTTCTTCTTGTTTGTGATATATAGTTTTCTTGCTTGTATTATGAGAAAAATCTACTTCCACTTCATCAACGAAGACAGCATTATTGATAATTTTACCTATCTGTAAGAGAGCTGAGTTATGTCTGACCTTCTGTCCTTTGTTCAACTTGACATTGAAACATATTATATGTTTTTTGTTTTGCCTTGTAAGTTGAATCTGAAAAGGTTCTGATACTGTATTAAAGGTTTGTCCAATCAGGCTATTGATATAATCTTTTATGTCGTCATCTGTAATTCCGCCGGCCTTAATAATTGCAGATTCCTCCGTCAAATCAACAATGCCATTCCCATCATGAAGAATATTGCCTTCCATCTTATCGTTTTCCTCCCGTACCTCTTTGCATACCCTGTTGCTCTTGACTCTCTTCACCTTGCCCCCGGTGTCGTCAAACTCCCCGGGCGATTCGACAGGCGCCGTTTCTCTATCCATGGCTCCACTCCCGATAATGTTTTTCCGCTGTCGGAAAATGAAAAAATCAATATCGATGACATAGACTGCCGTCTCTCTGCCGGATAGCGAAAGATATTTATCTCTTCCATTTTCTTCCTTAGTTACTGCTTCGGACGATTCGATGTCCGCTATGCGGGAGATATCGCCGAGGAGTTTGTCCTGGAAAAAGATGTTTGGATTAGAAGAGGAGAATCCGCCCTTGTTGTCGGCTGCGGATTTAATCTGAGAAGGACTGAAAACTATATACTCGTCGTTTTCTCCCTCTTCTCTGAAAATTACTCCGTCATATCCTTCAGCCATTAGCGTTTCTCTTGTTATGGCCCCTGCGTTCGGTTTTGCCTCGTTACTTCTGACGACATCATAAACATAGTCGTAAGGAGCGGGGTTCTTGATGTCGAGGAAGAACCTCCGCATGTATCCGCCGTATCCATATTCCTCCGCTCCCTCTATG
>CAVFZO010000065.1:0-12071 GCA_963626925.1 Clostridium sp. AM49-4BH | reverse complement strand
TCCCCGCCTCTGATCTTCTTGAAGTCTTCTATTCCAATAGGAAGCATTCTCATACCCGTATCACTCCTCACAGGTGAATAATACAATACTCCCTCTTTTTACTCCAATAATAAAGACACCTACCATTTCCGATGGATGCCTACCTTTCTCGACAGTCGATGCTTTTTCAAAGGCTTAAGCTAATACCTTGTCCCCCGCAATGATGCTGTCATATATCCATGGCTTGGATATATTTCCTGATTTCCGTGATCAATGCCTGAACCTGCTCGTAAGCATCTCTGCGAAGCATTTCACTCTCCTCTTCATCCAGAATTCCTTCAAAATCAGAAATATCTACGGGACCCGCATGTCTTTCGGAAGCAAATTTGCCCGACAGTTTTTCAAGCATTTCCCGGACAATATTCATATCAGCACACTGTTCAAATTCCTTTGCCAGAACACCTATTCCTCCATGATAATGCTTTATCAGAAAATAAATGTCATATGCATCCTTTGCTTTTCCGCGGCCCATTGCTGCGGTTTTCATAACCAGATATGGAACAACAGCAACTACATTCACATTCGCAACATCAATAGCCCCATCAGGTCTGGAGGCCTCGATCTGCACTTTCTGAGGTCCGAAATCAAACGCAAAATTCCCCCCGGCTGCCTTCAATGCCTTTAAGCCTTGCACATGCTGGCTTCTCCTTTTGTTTCGAGTACCTTCATACATACCTGCAAGAATATCCACATCGACATCGTATTCAATCCCGCCAATTGTTATTGTTTTCACGAATGAAAAATACTTCTCAGGATGTTCCTTATAACCATTTTTCAGAAGTATTTTTGCCATAGTCTGATATCCGGCATCCTTCAACGTCAGATGATTGATCAGCATATCAACATCTACGCTGCCGACATGACCTTCTCCAGGAAACATCAGATCAGGGACCCATCCACCGACAATCCGGATATCATCTTTATATTCGGAAAACAGATTTGCCAATTCGACCAGAACTCTATGGGCCGCCTGCTTCTGCCCTTCAGAATAATCCATATATGTCTTCAAATCATCATCGTGTATCACTTTCCAATCTCCTTTTCAAAGATTGCATCTGCCATTTCTGCACCCCGCCCTTTGATCAACGTACAATCAAGAAATATTTGAACAGGGGATGCCACCAAATCGCCGTTCATTTTCTTCAGACCGTACATCTGGTCAGACTGCGCTTCAATCAGTATCACATTTGCACCAGAATCCACCCTCTTGCATCCGCTGTATTCCATAAATTCTGTTATATCTTCACTGCGAACAAGCACATGAACCCGGTTATATCTTACTGCGGGAGCATATCTTGTACCGCCCGCCAGACCAGTCAAACAACTCTCAATTCCATGCTGATCATTTATTTCTTTTATCCGGTTTTCAAACTCCGGCAAGGCTTCCAAAGTATAACAGGGAATCATTTTTGGGGCTGTCCGATTGTATGCCCGGCCCCATGCATCCAGAAGGCCCCTCGGATCAGTCATCTTTAACCCGACCGGAGTCATCTCAGCCCATAACTGCTCGCATAATCTATCTTTCACTCTGGATACCATACCAATACTGCATCCGACTTCCGTTGCCAGATCTTTGATTCTCCACACTCTTGCTGAGTTCTCAAGCAATTTTCGCAATATCAGCAATGTCTTGGCAGAGGAAGCATAGAAAATATTCCCGATTTCCTTTCTCTTCGGATACTTGTTGGGATTTCCTTTCTCAGAAATATATACAGTATCCATCGAAAGCAGAATGTTTCCGGAAAGATCCGCATAACCAATCCCATACTCCCTGCATACTTGTTCAGAATTCTCCGAAATATAAGGTGCCATAAGCATTGTGTAATGGCCTTTCCCGGTCTCCTCAATTGCAGTTGCGGCTTTTTTTACTGTCATTGGAGTCACAGTCTCATAGACGACGACATGAATAGTTTTTTCAATTCCGCTGTTATATTGAATTAATAGCCGGAACTTGTTTTCGGCACTGCCTATACACTCACTGTTTTCAATCACAGGAATCCTCAGTAGTTTTTCTACAAGGAACTTTTTCTCGACTTCGCAGTTTGATTTCACTATTAATCCTCCATTCACCGTTTTGGTAAAATAGATTGTAATAGTAAAAAACTTGGAAAACAATCAAATTATATATCGTATTTCACATAAAATGTATTTTTCACCATTTTGGTGAAAGTTCTGATTTCAGTAAAAGGCTCCTATGGAATCTCTTCATCTTGAAAAATGAAACAGACGCTAATACGACCTATGGCTTTTGAACAAGTCCGAGCAAGTCAGGAAAATGATCATATAGTGCTTTCATGCGCCTTTCCCTTACGTGACCGGAAAGGACACACAGCAGGAAGACAGTATTTTCCGAAACTCGTCTGACAACAGCTCTGATTCTCGCCAACATATCAGGATCTGCCTTACTTTGAAGAATTTCTTTTTACAGAAAACATCATATTTGAATCCGGATCGGCCCCATTTATCTGTGTTGTTACGCATCACGGACTTATCACTTTCCTATTGTCCATGTGTAGAAGTCATCTCCAGTCGTAAAAGCTGATATTCCAGTCTCTGAAAATGCCTTCCATGCATCCCTTCACATAAAGGCCGACCGTTGAGCCTGTGAACCTCTTTCTCTTCGCGAGGCCCTCGCTTGAAAGATACGATGTATCATCGAGTGTGAAAGAGATGCCGGACGAGGAGAACGTGTGCCGGCTGCCATCGGCAGAAAGCGAAAGCATAACAGAGGACGGTTTATCGGGAAGAGGAGCATATTCATCGATGACGAAGGTGTCATCTCTGAATGCCTTCAGCATGATGGCGTACCTGCTGTCCTTCACTGCAACTCCGAACTCTATGAACGAATTCTCGTCGTAGTAGCATGTAATACCGAGGCTTTCACCCTCGGCGAGGGACGGGATTTCAACTTCGGCCGAGGCATCGAACATGAACTCCTTCTGTCTCTCGACGAGGATGCTGTGGCACTCCTTCTCGTTGAGGTCGTACCCCTTTCCAATGATATGAAGAGAGCCGTCCTTCTCAAATATGGCGCTGTCCGATGAACGGATGCTCATCCACTCCCTTTCCTTCCAATACGGGAAGACTCTCCTGACATTGAAGGAAGAACTGCTTTTCGTGTCCACAGGAGTTCTGCTGAATGCAGAAGGCCCCCGCCCCCTGTTCACCAAGGGCCAGCCGTCGGGAGTCCACTCCATCTCATCCACAGAGCTTTCACGCCCCGTAAATCCCCAGCCGTCGGAAGATTTCCTGAGCGCAAGATAAACCATGTACCATCTGCCGTCGGGAGATGACACGGGTTTTCCGTGACCGCAGCACTGAAGATAAGCCTCTTCGTCGGTCTGTCTCACTACGGGGTTATAGGGACAGCGCTCGTAGACCCCCTTGAGCTCCTTCGACCTTGCAACCGTGATTCTGTGACCGTTTCCCGTTCCTCCCTCTGCAAGGAAGAGGTAATACCAGCCGTCTTTTTTCAAAATATGCGGTCCCTCGGGATTTCTCCTGCACTCTCCGTACCAGAGAAGCTTTGCCCCGCTTATCTTTCTTCTGCAGTCCGATGAAAGTTCGAAGATGCGTGCTCCTCTGTTCAAGAGCATATACTTTCTCCCGTCATCATCGTGAAAAATGGATGGGTCGATTCCGTCCTCGTGAATCCATGCCGGTTTGTCGTAAGGTCCCTCCGGATGAGCTGACGATGTCACCATCTGGATGCGTTTCTCCTCCGCCCCTTCATTACAGCGGAGTGTCGCCGTTATGTAGAACCTTCCGTCCGAGTACGAGATATCTGGAGCCCAGTAGCCACGGCCGCCGTCCTTGTCGCCGAGCTCAGCCCACCCGGGATTCGTTATAGCATAACCTATTATTCTCCAGTGGACGAGATCCGTCGAATGAGATACCGCGATTGCCGGAAAGAAATGAAACGTCGAGTTGACCATATAGTAGTCATTCCCAACCCTTATGCACGACGGATCGGGAAAGAAGCCCCTCTGCACAGGATTGTGATAGCCTTCTTCATATTTGAAACCGGTGACAGATGAGAGGTAATCAAGCACATCCCTCTGTCCGTTCAATGCCGCTTCGTCATAAGGAGTAAAACCACGTTTGTTGCTTCTCAAGGGATCAAAACCGCCCCGCTCGATAAGATATCGCACACTCTCAAGGCTGCCTCCGCGGCAGGCATAGAAAAGAACATCGCAGCCCTCTTCGTCATGCTCGTCGAAGTTTGTCCCCGTGAGCTCCATTATCTCCATAAGTCTCTTCTCGGCGCCCTTTTCAGCAGTGGCGAACACCTCTTCCATACTGACAGGTGATGTATCAATCATGCTCTGTTTCCTCCCGAATAATGCTCTATGAAGCTATATGCAATACCGCCGTGTATCTCATGACCGCCGGAGAAGAAATCGATGACAAAGTCCCTCTCCCTTCCCCACTTTCTGTATACTTCGCGTACGGATCTCTCTGCCTTTTCGGCACTCCCCCGAGGAAAGAGAGTATCCTTATCTCCCGATTCCCACAGCATAGGAGTCGGAGCAATCGACGAAAGAAGAGAAGGAAGAGTGAAGCTTCTCTTCATTCCCGGAACATAATTGCACGGGCAGTGACAACTATGGAGGATACTGTCCTCCCAGCATCCCGCGTACCCCGATATTACAACGGAGGAGAGACTCCCGCTCTCGAGGGAGGAAAAGAATGAGGCAACTGTCCCTCCACCGCTTATCCCCATGACGGAAATCTTCTGCTCCGGATGCTGCTCTCTGATGATTTTCATCACCGCCTGAGTCTGCATGACACGCATTCCCATAAGTGTCTTTCCCGACGCAGAAAGCAGAGACGAAAGAGAAGCGCAGCTCGAGGGATTCCCTTTCTGAATATCTGAAGAGAGGCGCAGTTCCCCGAATCCCGGAAGTTCGGGATAATAGACAATAAAGCCCCGCCTTGCAAGCTCGAGCGGAAAGTCATGCATATAGGAATCGGTATGCTCTCCGCCGAGGATGTTCATTATTCCCCGGCCGTGTCCCGGGAGTGCAATCACCGCCCCCTTCACATCTTCCGGCTCAAGGACGAAGCATGAGCACTCCATAGCACATAATGAATACCATTGATACGAGAGCGAAACACCGGAGAAGGAAAAAAGAGAAACAGAGCCGAGTATCTCCCATTCGGGATTATCGTCGATGACGAGCACTCTCTTCACTTCCTCCCTTATCTCTTTCTTCCATGAGGCGAAGTTCTTCTTTCCTCCAAGACAGTCCTCTATTCTGAAAAGGGGTTCTGTCTTCTCCATTATCCCGTCGCCGAAGAGGTCGACCTGATTCCTATCTCCCTCCATATCCGTTATTCTCCGAGTATGAAGAGTGTGACAGCGTCTGACGTCATTTTCCATTGTTCTCCGGCACTGACTGCTGCCGTTCCATCCCCATTCTGCTCGCCGTAGAGACCGAAAAGGGCGTGGTTGCCACCCTCTATCACAACTTCCTCAGAGCCTTCGGGAAGGAAATTTCTTCCGGCGGTCAACTTATCGAAGGAGATAACGCCGTCTTCGCTGCCGTAGACGGTAAGAGCCCTCAGGCCTTTATCCGTGAGATTCTTCGTCGTGTAGGCTGCAAGGAATATGATTCCGTCAAGTTTATCATAATTGTCGTAAGCATAGTATGCAGCCATCGCCCCGCCGAGGGAGTGACCCGAGATATACCAGCGGCTGTAGTCAAAAGAGGATATTATGCCAGAAGCCCTGTTGATGCCGAAGAAGGCAAGATTGAAAGGCATCTTCACGAGAAATACGTCTATGCCGTTTTCTGCTATCTCACAGAGAAGCGGGATATATGCCGTGTATTCGACCCCGGCTCCCGGATAGAAGATCAGTGCGTTCTCCGTTCCATCCCCGTCGAGAAGAAGACCGCACTCTGTATCGGTTATGGTTACTGCCCCGTCGAGTGAAAAGTACTTATCAACATCGGGTGACGCATGGTAGCAGTCTCTGACGTACAGGATGAAGAGCACGGCAACGACCATGAGAACTGACGCCGCTATGACTACGGCCCTGATTCCTTTTCTCTTCTTCATTGTTTCTCCGCCTTTTCAGCTCAGAGAGAGCGTCTGTCTCGGATCATTTCCGTCCTTTCTGAACGATGAGAAAAGCACTTCCATCAACATAGGATGAATGCACAGGAGGTACATCGGATGACCTTCATCGGAAAGCTTCCTCAAGGCAGGAACGGCAATTTTCTTGTACTCTGCATGAGACAGATATCTCTCACTGAAGAGCTCGACAATCTCCGCCTTTCCGGTAATCTGTACGCTCCTGAGTCCATCAAACGCGGCATTGTTGTCATAGACGGCAAGCGATACATTGCTGTTCTTTTCTGATAAGAGCACACAAGCCCACAGGCTGCGTTATCAGGGACAACAAGACTTTCATGCCTTTCTACAAGGAATTTTTAGAGGAGAAGAAGAACCTTCCTCCGAATTTCAGAGGTTAGCTTCAAGGAGGGTTCAAACCTGCCTTATTCATTGAATGAATCCAGAATCCAGGCGAAGGCCTTCGCAGTCCTTTTCTCCGGAGAATTGAAGTGTCCTCCTTCATTCCATTCGAAGAAACACCTGATGCCCTCTTCCTCAATTATGTCACGGCATTCAATAACGGCATCGGCAACAGTTGCCATTGTCCTGTTCCGGGTCTTAGCTTCCATGTCGCCGAGGCTGAGGTAGACTGCCCCGGCTTTCACCGCATTCTCCTTCATATAATCCGTGAAACCGGGGAACCATACCGAAGGTGAAGCTGCCGCTGCGCCTTTGAAGGCGTCGGTCTTCGTGGCACTCCACAGCGCAAAGAGTCCGGAAAGAGAGTATCCTCCGATGTAGTAGTTCTTCGTTCTGTCACTGCAGAGGCCCAGGACGTAGTCCAGCGTAGAAGATGCTTTCCCTCCGAATCCCGCACCTCCGAATACCGGCGGAGCACTCCAGGGGGAGAGATCCCTGTTCCAGTCATCAACAAGCACTGCGGCAAGACAGAAAGGAACAACACTGCCCTTTCTGATTTCTTCAACTTCGGCCTCAAGGAGCGTCAGATCACGGTCATCGACCATCTGGATGAGAACATTCTCAGCTTTTCTGTCACCGTATTCGAATACAGTCATATCATCCTCCATGATAATCCCCCCGGAAAGATATGGGGGGATTATCCTTTTGTAACTCCCGAATGATAAGGCTATCGGGAAGACTCTTCGGCATCAATTCTCCGCTTTCTTCTTTTTGAAGATCAGTTCCTTGATTTTCGTGCCGAAGAGCGAAGTAAGAATAAGAACGATGAAGACCCAGCAGATAACAGTGTTGAAGAAGACGGAGATGTTTCCGCCCGACTTCAGAAGCGCCGTTCTGAAATTCTTCTCCGCCATCGGTCCGAGAATAAGACCCAGAATTGCGGGAGAAGTAGGTATCTTCACCTTCGTGAAGAAATATCCGATTATGCCGAACACCATCATCACACCTACGTCAAAGAGATTGTTGTTCATTGCATATGAGCCTATTACACAGAGAACGAAGATGACAGGAGTCAGAATTGCCTTCGGAACCTTCAGAACCTGTGAGAACAGCTTGATACCCGAGATACCCATGAGGAACATGAGTGTGTTTGCCATGAACATTCCGATAAATATCGAATAAACGAGGGTTTTGTGATTCGTAAAAAGCATCGGACCGGGATTGAGTCCTTTAACAGTCAGGGCACCGATCATGATTGCCGTAACTGCGTCTCCGGGGACACCGAGCGTCAGCATCGGGATAAGAGCACCGCCCGTAACACCGTTATTGCCGCCTTCCGGACCCGAGATTGCCTCCGGAGACCCCTTTCCGAACTGATCCTTGTGCTTCGACATAGATCTTGCGACGTCATAACCGACGAATGCTCCGATATCTGCACCGGCACCGGGAATGATACCGATGAAGGTACCGACAAGACCCGTAATAGGAGCAATCCTTCCGATGACCTTCATATCCTCCTTCGAAGGAAGAACTCTGTCAATCTTCACGTCAGCCTTCTGTCTCAGGAAGATTTCCTCGATTCCCTCGAATGCCTGGCTCATTGCAAAGAGACCGATCATGACCGGTATGTAGCTGATACCGCCGAGGAAATTGATGATAACCTTACCTCCGAAGGAACTGAAGCGCATATAACCGGTAACGGAATCGACACCGATTGTTGCTACAAGAACACCGATACAGCCGCATATAAGGCCCTTCTCGATTGATTTTCCGCTTATGTTACCGATAATACAGAGACCGAATACGGCAAGAAGGAAGAATTCTGCAGAAGAGAACTTCAGCGCAAGCTTTGCAAGCTGCGGAGATATGAGGATGAGACATGCGACCGACACAAGTCCGCCGATGTAGGATGAGAAGGTTACGATACCAAGGGCTCTTCCGCCTTCCCCCTTCTTCGCCATCTCATAGCCGTCGAGTGCCGTCGCTGCGGATGCCGGAGTTCCGGGAGTGTGGAGAAGAACTGCAGTAATCGAGCCTCCGTAGATTGCACCGCAGTAGATACCGAGGAGCATCAGGATACCCTGTGTCGTCTCCATACCGAATGTAAGAGGAAGGAGCAGTGCGACACCCATCGTGGCAGTAAGACCCGGAAGTGCTCCGATACAGATACCCGCCGCAGTGCCGAGAATCATGTTCAGAAGAACATTCAATGAGAAAACATTACCAAGTGCTTCAACTAGATAATTCATGCTTTCCTCCCATCAGATATAGAACAGGCCGAAGTTCATGGGAACACTCAGACCGAGTTTGAAAATGAAATAGACTGCCAGAGTCACCACAAGAGCAATGACAAAGCAGAGCCACAGTGCTCTCGACTGTTTCTGTCCGTCCGTGATGTTAAAAATCTCGAACACCTTCTTTCCGAATGCACTCTTCGCCTTCCTCGCCTCGTATCCTTCGACCGGAGCTTTACTGAACCACCATATGAAGAATGTAACCATCAATGTCGTCGGAATGATGAATCCGAGCGGTTTCAGGAGAAAGAAGTAGACAAGAAGAACCGCCATCGAAAGATATACTCTGGCATGGTCGGTATCTATGAGGACGAGCTTCTCGTCACACTCCTCGTCCTTTGCTCCGAGAAGCGTCTTCACGGCCAGAAGCACGGACATGGCGATGACGATAATAGATATTACAATCGGCCAGAGTCCCGGACCCGGAGCTCCCGTTCCATACGCTGCAGTCCTCGGATATGTTGCAGATATGCAGATTATGACAATAGAAAGTATCGTCATAACTGCGCTGATAATCAGATTTGCTTTTTTCATTGGGAAAAACCTCTAATAGTTTCACCCGGAGAAGCCCCCGGGTGAAAAAATCCGTGTCAGTTATTTGACTGCCAGGTTGAGTTCCTTTACAAGTTCGGTGTAGAGCTCGAGCTCTTTCGCCATCTTCTCCTTGTATGCCTCGCCGTCCATGATTTCGATAACGTTGTTTGTATTCTTCATGAATGTCTTGAAGCTTTCGGACTCTGCAGCTGTCGAGAAGATCCTGTAGAGTTCATCAACGATTTCATCCGGAGTGGAAGCCGGAACCGAGATACCTCTCCATGTTCCGAGAACGACATCATATCCGCATTCCTTGGCTGTCGGTACATCGGGGATGGATTCAAGGCGGTTGTCAGAAAGAACTGCCAGAACCTTGAGGTCACCCGATTCGACGAATGCAGAGACTTCAGCATACGAGACTGCCGTTGCATCGATATGTCCGCCGAGAAGGTCGGTGATGGCAGGAGAAGCTCCGTCGTAGCCGACATGCTTGAATTTAGCGCCGGTCTCCTTTGCAAGACCTGCTGCAGCAAGATGCCAGATAGCTCCGATACCGGAATTACCCATCAGGACCTCATTCTTCTTTGCATACTCGATGAAGTCATTGAATGTGTTGAAACGTGTGTCGTCAGCCTTTACCGTGATAGCCGAGCACGCGGTGTTGATAAGCATGATTGGCTTGAACATAGTATAAGTAAGGCCTGCATTGTTTCCCATTGCTTCGAGTGTTACGAGCTCGACTGTCGTCATCGTAATGACGGAACCGTCAGCCTTCGAATTGGCACCCTGCAGCATTCCTGTTGCTCCACCTGCTCCTGTAACGTTGACGACCGAAAGGTTCTTAAATTCGGATGCCGCCGCATCGGCAAGACCTCTCATGACCTGATCAGTTCCTCCTCCTGCCGAATATGGAACGATACACTGTACGTTCTTGGTCTTGAAATTGATTGAATCTGATGTAGTTTCACCAGTTCCACCGGCAAATGCACTGAAAGCAATCAGTGCAACCAAAGCGATTGCCAAAAGTTTTTTCATTATTCCTCCATTCAGGCTGTGCCTGATTTTCCCTTTTTAACGCTGCACCCTACCTGACGCATTTCCTGCAGCAAGAGCCTCCACTTCGGAGACGCTGACAAGATTGAAATCGTGCTCGATGCTGTGCTTTAGTGCAGATGCCGCGACTGCAAAGTTGATTGCTTTCTGATCGTCATATCCGGAGAGGAGACTGTAGATCAGACCTGCGCCGAAGGAATCCCCGCCCCCGACCCTGTCTACTATCCTAAGATGATATGTAGGTGCAAAATATGCCTTGCCGTCAGAATAGAGCATTCCCGACCAGTCGTTGTCGGAAGCCGAAATCGAAGTACGGAGTGTTATCGCCGTCTTCTTAAGACCGAAACGCCGCGTAAGCTGTTCTGCAACGGAGATGTAAGCCTTACGATCAAGCTTTCCGCTGTTGAGATCCGTGTTCTCCGCTTCTATTCCGAAGACATCCTTTGCGTCTTCCTCGTTTGCGATACATACATCAACGTAAGGTAGAAGAGTTCCCATGACCTCTCCCGCCTTCTCGCTCGTCCATAGTTTTTTTCTGAAATTGAGATCACATGACACAGTAAGGCCCTTCTCCTTCGCCTTTCTGCATGCCTCCAGGCATATCTCGGGAAGTCTGCCGCCCAGTGCAGGTGTGATTCCCGTCCAGTGGAACCAGTCAGCGCCGTCAAAAATCGCATCCCAGTCGTAGTCCTTGGGTTCGGACAGAGCCACAGCTGAGCCTGCTCTGTCGTATATGACTTTGCTCGCTCTCTGCGAGGCCCCCTTCTCCACATAATAGACCCCGAGTCTTGCTCCACCCCTGACGATAAGGGAGGTATCGACTCCGAAACGTCTGATTTCATTCACCGCACACTGCCCGATTTCATGGGCAGGCAATTTCGTTACGAAAGATGCATCAATACCGAACTGCGCAAGTCCCGCAGCAACGTTTGCTTCACCACCGGCATATGAGACTTCGAACTTGTCCGACTGCACGAAACGTCTGTATCCCTCGGGATTAAGCCTCATCATTATTTCACCGAATGTTATTACTCTCATACCGCCTCCGCCGCCTTAACAAGTTCCTTTGCTGCCTGTGTGAGAAGGTCGAATCTGCCTTCCTCTATAGTCTTTCTGTTTGCAAGTTTTCCACCGACACCGGCCCCGACACATCCCGCTTTGAGGAAAAGAGCGACGTTCGATGCGTCGATCCCGCCGACAGCCATCAGTTTGACCTGCGGAATGGGCCCTCGGAGAGCCTTGATGTAATCGGGACCGAGACAGCCTGCAGGGAAAACCTTTACAAAGTCGGCACCTGCATAATGAGCCCTCAGAATCTCTGAAGGAGTAAGTGCCCCCGGTATGCTGACAAGTTCCAGCCTTTTCGTTTCCCCTATTACCTCTTCATTGCAGTCGGGGCTGATAATGAATTCGGCTCCTGCATTCTGCGCCCTGTGGACAAGGTCAACTGTCGTAACTGTTCCAGCCCCGATGTGCATTCTCCCGCTGAATCTCTCTGCGAGTGCTGCAATCGCATCCTCCGACTTACGGAAATCTCCGCTTTTGTGATCAAAAGTCACTTCCATGAATCTGATACCTCCGTCATAGAGAGCATCTGCAACCTTGAGTATTACAGAGGTGTCTATGCCACGGAGAATGGAAATAATACCTGCTTTTTCTACTGCTTCTGAA
>CAVFZO010000064.1:0-12296 GCA_963626925.1 Clostridium sp. AM49-4BH | reverse complement strand
ATTCCACAGCTTCGCGGAGGAAGTAGAGACTATCGGAGAGTACCGAAGCATCAGCGTCGTCTCTGTCTCCCGCCTTTATCATGTCGAGAACTTTTCCTGCAGCCTCTTTAATGTATCCGTTCTGCTTCTTTCTGTTGATCTCCATCTTCTCCGCATACTTCATTCCGGCTTCTCCTTTTTTCTGTATTTATGACGGGCTCCGGAATGGGGATGCTCTGTCTCCGGGCCGATTTCATCTTTATAGTGTTGAGGAGAAACCGTTTCCGGTCAACAATTTCTGCTTTTTTCTTGCTTCGCGGACCTTTTCTATCTCATAATCGTTGTAATGGATTTCATTTTTACGGAAAAAGGTTTTATCAGGGACGGAGAGAGCAGTCTTCTCTCGCCTCAGGCGTTCTACGAGTACTGCTTCAGGGACCTTGAAAAGGGTGCCTCCATCACCGAGGAGTATGTAAAGGAGATAGCCTCCTATTTCATCGACAATCTCCTCTCGTCGACCGGTATCGAGCTGGAGAGGGAGAGGATCAATCCCTCCTACGAGACCGAGGAGATAGACCGCATTGCGTCAGATGTACCGTTTGCAGTCGGAAGCCGCTATGTCGACAGAAAGTGGGTTAAAAGGCAGCTCGATATCCTCCTCTCCTGCTACCGCAGTGAGATAGCATCCTTCAGGGAAAGCGTCGACCTGTACTTCAACCGCAAGAATGAAAGCCTGCTCTTTCCGTCGCGCATATATTTCCACCTTGTCGAGGACGGGAATACGGAGTACCCCTTTGCCTTCATGGCGACATATACGACAAAGGACGAGGATGGGGATGTCCATCACTATCCGCTGCGTTTTGCCCTGACGGAGTACAAGGATGATATGGAGGGGCTTTCGCGCCTCATTTCCCCGATAAGCCGTCTCTCGGCTACAAGCGACATCATAAAGGGAATGATAGAGTCTGCTCGCATATTCTATCCCGTGAGATTTACACAGGAGGAGGCGTACGACTTCCTTCTGCACGCAGCAGAGTTCGAGAGCGAGGGCATAGAATGCCGCATTCCGAACTTCTGGCGTAAGAGGAACCGCTACACATCACTCGGCATCACTGTCCGCAAGGGCAGCCTCGGAGCCGGTGCCGTCATTTCTCTCAAGCCGCAGATGGTCTACGAGGGAGTGGCGATTACCGAAAAGGAGGTGAGGGCCCTTCTCGAAATGAAGGACGGACTGGCATTTCTGAAGGGACGCTGGGTGGCACTGGACAGGGAGAAACTGAAGGCTCTTCTCGAGAGCGCAGAACTCTTCTCCTTCCCCATGAGTGTAGCCGACCTCGTGAAGTATTCATCGGGAATAAAGAAAAGCAGGGTCAGACTTGCGTTCTCAGACCGCAACTGGCTCGATAACCTTGCACGTGCCGTCTCTGCCGATATCTCGGTGCCGGAGAGTGCCGCATTGACCCTAAGGCCCTACCAGGAGGAGGGCTTCAGGTACCTCTGGGCGATGTACGCCCTCGGCTTCGGCTTCTGCCTGGCAGACGACATGGGACTGGGTAAGACTGTCCAGGTTCTTGCCTTCCTCGAGATGCTGAGGGTGGAGAAGAAGGCACAGCGTGTCCTTCTTGTGCTTCCGTCGTCTCTTATCGGAAACTGGGAGAGCGAGATTGCACGCTTTACGCCGCATCTCGACTACTCTGTCTATCACGGGACGGGAAGGACGATGGACAGAAGCTACCTTACGCTCACGACATACGGCGTCTCTGCCAAGGACGAGAACCTCCAGAAGGAGAAGTGGGACCTCGTGATACTTGACGAAGCACAGTACATAAAGAACAGTGCCACGAAGGCATACAAGGCGCTCTCCTCGCTCGAGAGGAAGGATGCCGTCCTCCTTACAGGCACCCCCGTAGAGAACGACCTCATGAACCTGTGGTCGCTCATGGACTACATCAATTCCGGTTTCCTCGGCACGAAGACGGAATTCTCGCGCTATGCCCGCGCTGTCGATATTTCGTCGCTCTCGTCACTCAGGCGTGCGATAAGTCCCTTCATTCTGAGGCGTCTCAAGACCGACAAGTCAATCATAAAGGACCTTCCAGACAAGGTCGAAAGCACTCTCTCTGTCAATCTCAAGAAGGAGCAGATCATCCTCTACAACAAGATTGTCTCCGACCTTGAAAGGACGATGAACGGTGAGGAGCCGGAATTCGAGAGGAAGGGGAAGGTGCTGGCTGCCATAGCAAAGCTAAAGGCAGTATGCAACCATCCCGATCAGTACTACGGCGAAAGCAGTTACAAGGAAAGCGGGAGCGGAAAGTTCGAGCTTTTGAAGGAAGTCTCGTCGACAATACACTCCAACAGGGAGAAGGTTCTCGTCTTCACGCAGTTTAGGGAGATAATCCCGGCACTGGACGAGCTCCTATGCGGGGTCTTCGGGAAGAAGGGCCTCATAATAGACGGAACGGTGAGTGCAAAGAAGCGTACAGAAATCGTGAAGGCCTTCCAGAACGGAGAAGCCGATTACATGGTGCTCTCCCTCAGAGCGGCGGGCGTCGGCCTCAATCTCACAAAAGCGACCAACGTCATCCATTTCGACCGCTGGTGGAACCCGGCAGTCGAGAACCAGGCTACCGACAGAGCATACAGGATAGGGCAGAAAGAGAAGGTGATGGTTTATAAGTTCGTAAGCAAGAACACGATCGAGGAGAAGATAGACGAGCTGATACAGAGCAAGAAGGCCCTTTCGGATTCCCTTCTCTCCGATCTCGACAGCGATATCCTGACAAAGCTCTCCTCTTCGGAGCTTCTTGAAGCAGTACGCTTCAGCGGAGGCGTGAAATGAGCTACGGTTTTTTCCATACGCCGACACAGGCGGAACTGAGAGAGAAGGCTAGAAAAGCGACGAAGAAGGATTATCATCCGATAGTCCTCTCATCCCGCACGATATCTTCATCGTGGTGGGGAAAGGCATGGTGCGACAACATAGACTACTATGCCGATGCATACAACAGGCTCGACAGGGGCAAAAAGTATGTCAGGGCGGACGCCGTCGTCGACCTCAACATAAACGGCGGCAGGGTGACGGCAAAGGTCGTCGGCTCGAGGAAGACGCCCTACGATGTGACGGTAGTAATCGACCCTGTGAAGAAGGAGAACTACGAGAAGATCGTGAGCATAGCGGAGGGCAAGCTCAAGAGCCTGGGAGAGCTCGAGAAGGGGGAGTTTCCGAAGGAATACAGGGACCTCTTCACGATGAAGGGCGAGGGACTCTTTCCCCGTCTCAATGAGATCCGCTTCGGCTGCTCATGTCCCGATTCCACCCGCATATGCAAGCATATAGCCGCCGTCCTCTACGCCATCGGCAGCAGGCTCGATGACAACCCTCTTCTCTTTCTGGAGCTGAGAGGAATCGACGTCAAGGATTTTGCAGACAAACTCATCAGAAAAGAAGCTGCAAGAATCTGGCAGAATATCGGCACCTCCGTCGATAAGGAGAGGCTCATCGCAGAAGATGAGGCTTCACGCCTTTTCGGCTTTGAGGAGCCTCCCCACACCTCTGACGAGGGCGATATAAAGAAGGTATTGAAAAGCATCCAGAAGTGACAGTCTCATGGTACAGAGGAAAGCGAATAGCCCGGAAACGGGTTTGTCGTCATGCCCCGAAAAGCTTCTTACGCCGTGTGATGAAAAGGGACATATCATGTCCGTCAACGAGTCTGATATTAAAGGACATTTAATTCTTTCGTACAGCCAGAATTCTGCTGTAATCAGCCAAATGAAACTTTCGCATTTAACTCAAATAAAAGATAAAAGAAAGTAAATGAAAACCCTAATAAAAAAAGGATAAATAGTATTTGTCTTTTGTTTCTGTATAAAGAATTAAAAAATGCAGAATTGTGATTGACAGCACCTCTTTTATCGATAACAATTATTGAAAAGAGGTGTTGCCATGGATATTGACAAGTTGATCAATTCGGATGTGTTCTCAGATGATGTCTCTATCTTGAACGTGTGTACGACATGTGCCGAGTCCTGTCTGTACGGCTGTTCTAATTCCAACTGCGCAACATGCTCTCATTCATGCTCTACAGGTTGTTCTGATTCTTCCTGTTCCAACCGTTGTAGTGCCGAATGCTCAAACGGGTGTGTCACCGGATGTACAGTCAACGGTGTCCGAACATGCACAATCGCCTGTGCTGTGGGCGGGCTTATGGATGTAAGCAGTTTCTGATTCTTTCAGGATTCGGGAGGGTTATATGAAGATTGAAGGTTTATTGAACAGAGAAATAATGTCTGATGAAGCGGACATTCTGAAATTCTGCTGGACTTGTTCCGATACATGCTCCTCCGGATGCGGTTCCGCTTCATGTACGACATGTACAGATAATTGTTCCTCCGGTTGTTCGGATCAGAATTGTTCTTCGGGTTGTTCTCAGGGCTGTACGAGAGGATGCGCTGCAAATAAGACGAGTTGTGAGATCTCATGTTCGTTTTCCGGTGCCGTTGAGATTGCGAACTTCTGAGGTGGCGGGTGCAGAGGTTAATACTTAATAAAGACGTAAGGATTATTCCGAATAAGACAAGGAATATCCTTTACAGAATAGACGATTATTTTCACAGTCCCGATAAGATTACGCCCCTTTCTCCTTCTGATTCCATTTTTCTTCTCCTGTTTGACGGAACCAGAACGAAGGAGGAGGTAAGGCGGGATTTTCTCAAGGTGTTCAGGGCCGTAAAGACGATAGATGTCGATGCAGTAATTGAAAAGATAAAATCAAGGTTGGAGATTCCGGATCTTCTTGAGGACAGTTCCCTCTACACAGATGAGGAAATCGAAAAATACGGTAACAGAGTGGATCCCGTCTCCCTTTTCGTCGATAGGTCTGTCTTCAATATGAAAGGCGGAGATCTCAGACTTGATGCTCCCCTGTCCCTGAATTTCAATGTGGCGACGCTCTGCCCGTTTTCATGTCTCTACTGTTATCATCCGCTGGATGAAGTCAAGCCGTTTATCCCTCTGGAAAGGCTGAAGGTCATTCTCCGGGAATTCAAGGACAACGGATGTGAATCCGTGATGCTGACCGGAGGGGACCCTCTCATGAGGAGCGACATTGATGATGTCATGATATATCTGAAGGATATAGACCTTTTCTACACCCTCTCATCGAAGAGCATACTTTCGGAAAAGCGGATAGATCGGCTTGTTTCCAGAGCAGGGCTGGACAGGATACAGATCAGCCTCGACTCTGACAATGCCGATGTTGTTGAGAAGCTCACCGGGGCTCCGACAGGGTATTATGATGCCTGCGTCAGACAGATAGGATATATGATAAGGAAGGGTATCGATGTAAGGGTTAAAAGCGTCCTTACTTCTTACAATGCAGACGATATTCCATCGTTTCTGGAAATGCTTCACTCCCTGTCCGTAAGACATGTGCAGGTTGTGAGCTACGGACGCAGCGGAGCAAGACATTCCGACAGCCTTTTTGCATCACAGGAGCAGATGAAAAGAGCTTCGGATGCAATAGAGAATGGACGATTCAAATATCCTGATATGACTATCGTCGGAGGAAACTATGAGGCCGGGCACGCACTTCCTGTCGGGAAGGAAGTTCCGGTGTTCGAGAAAAGGGCTGTGTGCAATGCGGGGCGTTTCAGCGTGACGATGCTGCCCAACGGCGAGGTCACTGTGTGTGAACAGCTTCCATATGATAAGAAATACATAATCGGTGATCTCAGAGAACAGGGGCTGATGGAGTGGTGGAATTCAGGAAGACTGCAGAAATGGCTGAGTCCGCCGCCGCGGGATATCTTTCAATCGGATTCTCCATGCCGGACATGCCCGGATGGAGATTATGATGTCTGCCATAGAAAATACAGCCGTTGTCTGAGATTCTGCCGGGAATATTTCGGTTCAACCGAGATGCCTGATGTGAAATGCCCGTCTGCAGATTACCCTTCGTTGAGGCTTACCTGAAAAATATGAAGACTTTCCATTTTCCCAAACACGTATTGCTGCTGTTCTTAGTACTACTCGCCGTCGTGTTTTTCTCATTCGGAGCCGCTTCGTACATTGTATCGATAGAAACACAGAATGAAGAGGCTGTGGTCGCCCGGGAGATTGTCGGAGACTGGGTTGTCTCTCCTGTAGATACTTCAGGACAATATGGAGTGGGAGGGCTGGGGAAAACGCCTTCTTACGCTCTGAATAACTTATCCATCGGTGATGCTGAAGCCATAATCGGTGAACTGGACGGTCTGGACGGCGTCAAAACACTTGGTGTAGCCGGCATTGAAACCGTCTACACACTCGTATTCGGGGGAACGCCCGGGGATATGAAAGCCTCATGGTTCAAGGGGCGTTCCTACACGGCAATCGACAACCGCATGCAGTATGACGGACGCAGATATTCCGCTCTCCAGGCATTTGCTCCGGGAGATTATTACCACGATCAGATTTACGGAATCGATTCTGACAGGCTTCTCTCTTATTATGAAGGTGAGGGCAGTTATGAGTTCTACGGTCTTACGGGAAGGAAGGGAGCATTCATTTCCGAGCCTCTCAAGAAGGCTATGGGGCTTGACGGGAGTGAGGAGTATGTCACCATCGCCGTATCTATGAGCGACAGGACATCATTCGCACGGGATGCTGCAGATGCAGTGGAGGTTCCGATTGCCGGATATTTCAGAATACCGGATAAGTATGCAGGCCGGCCTGTCGCCGACGACTGGATAAGAAGACTGAGCTATGATCAGGGTTCCGAGTTTCTCTTCCTCGATATGGAATACTATTCGAGACTGTTCACTACGACAGTGGTTGAGAGTGCCGACATCGAAGGGCGCTCGGGCATTTATGATGTTTCGCTTGCGCTTTTCAGACGGAGAAAGAGTTCCGTCACAGGAGTTTCATATCAGAATATCTGGATACGGGGAGGAAGTGAAAGCGACATCAACACCATCCTCAGGAAATATGGTGGTACCGTTGCCCTGGAAGACAGCGTTACGGCATCTATAGAGGCTGACAGGACATTGAGCAAACTGAAATCATGCACGTTCGTCGGAAGGTTCCTCTTCATCCTTACTGCGGCTGTCGTCATCTTCTTTGCGAGGACGGTTCTGGGGAGGATACTGGACTACGAGGAGAAAACGGTTCTTCTGCTTTTCTCGGCGGGAGAGAGCAGAAGCCGTATTGTGTCAAGACTTTCGCTGCTTATGATGATTCCGTCGATTATGGTCGCGCTGCTGTCGTTCTATGCAGGCATCGTGAAATTCGGCAGCAATTTTACGGGTTACTTTTCTGTATCACCGGTAAATGTTCTGAAGCATACGGCTCTTCCCTGCGGTATCGTGATGCTTCTCTTCCTCATTGTTGCTGAGATGTCAATCGAAAGATTTGTCAGGAGGAATACCGTGTTCGAGATAGCCCGGAGGCGCAGGAGGACGGCATAATGGGACAGCTGAAATTACTTCTATCCTTCAGAAAGTATTTTAAGAAATATGCGTTCATGCTCTTTCTCTTTATTCTGATTACTGTGCTTGTCACTGCGTATTCGGGTCTTGTCCGCAATATGGAACTGAGCTATGTGTATCATGAAACATCGGTAATCAAGGGGGACTGCCGTCTGGACCTTGCCGTCTACGACTACGATCTGGTAGCCGGGGCTTTCGAAGATGCGGTGAGGGAGAACGGAGGCAGGGTCACTTCATCTCATGCGGTCTTGCCGACAATCAAGATCTATGCCGAAGACAAAAACGGTAAGAGGGTCTACCTTGATCTTGTTCAGTGTGACAGCCTTTCCGGACGGGAGATAATAGTATTTTCACAGTATTTACCCGATAAAGATGCTGTTTTTCATGATGCGGCCTCGCTCTCCACGCTTGACGTATCTCTTATACAGGATGATGAACGCGGGGTTGAACTCGGTCTCAATATATATGAGGCTATGTGCTCCGGAGATGTCTATTCGGATGTGATGAGCAGGTCATCTTCCAGGGGAAGCACAGCATATTACGGAAAGATTGATTTTACCCTTGAGGGGGATGTCGACTTCGAAGGTGTTATTAAAACATTTGTCCGCAATAGTGATATCCGGAAAGCTGTGGAAGAAAGCAAAGAGAGCGCTGCGGTAATACAGATGTCTCTGACCGACAACTACACGACGAAGCAGTCGTATATGAGAAAAGTATATTCATACAATTTCCGCAGCGGAAATATCTGGGAGGGATGGGAATCCCTTTACCGGAAATTCTCCAGAGAGCTCATGAATGAAATCGACCGTTTCAAGCTGCCGATTTACATTCTGGACAGGTTCATAGGCATTCTGAAGGTCATGACAGTAACAGCCACCATTTTCATTTCCCTGTCCGTTTTCCAGCTCAGAAAGGATGAGTTCACGATATACAGGAGCATGGGAATGTCAAAAGGAAAGCTCACATTCCTTCTCTTTCTTGAAGAGCTGATAATGGTTGTTTTCGTCGCGGCGGTATCTTTTCTGGTGCTTCTGCTGATTTCATTCCTGCTCGATTATGTCAGACCGCCCGGGGAGAACCTCGTGAAGAATGAGAATATATATTTCAGAGATCTTCTTACACGTTACGGGAAGTATTCCATAGAAGGAGCGGTCCCGGCTTATCTGGAGAACATCCTTATGTTGTCGGTATTCTTCCTCGGATTTTCGTTTCCGATGAATTTCGTACTGCTTTCCTTCAAGGAGAGAAAGGAGAAGAGGGTATGAGAGGGCCGCTGCTCTTTGTCATCATTGCCGTTCTAGCCTTACTGCCTCTTCCTGCGGGCGTTTTCGACCTCTTTCATCCTGATGTTTCATACTATGAGAACTTCATGCTGTTGAAGAAGGAGATAATAGGACCGTTTGACTATACGGAGCCGCCTGAGGTTTCTGAAAATGTGACAGTCATCGACAGGGACAGTTATCTTTTTTACAGCGAAGGAAGATATAAATCCTACCTGATTGACGGAGAGCGGAATTACCTGACGATTTACATAGACAGCATCTTTTCCTCGTATTCTTTCAAGACGGGAGATGTTGTCAGCGGATGGGTTCTTTACAGACTGGTCAAAGCGGAGAACGGGGATGGAAACGCCAAGGATGGAGCATTCAATGTTAGTTATATTCCGCAGGTTTACTCGAAGAACGAAGGTGAGCTTCTTTCTTCTTTCCATATTGTGGAAGAGAGTGCAGATAAGGTTGTAATAAAATCCAACGACGGAAGTATCGAGATAATCTATCGGGAATACGGAACCTATGCCCTCAAAACTATAAAAATGGATGGTGAGCTTTACTACTGCCGCTGGATTCTCGGCTGGAGAGAGGTCGAAGGAAAGAGAATTCCGACAAGAGAAGCTTTCTTTATCCCGTGTATGTATGAGGGACAGGTGATTCTCTTCAAAGAAAGTAACGTTGTTGCCGGATTCGGCATTGATTACGGGCCCTTTGAATTCTACGATCTGCCGGAGCTGGGGGAAAAACTGAGGAGTGTGTTGTGATATGGTGAAGATAACAGGTTTGACAAAAGACTATATGCCGGGCGGTGAAGTGGTACATGCCCTGAGGAATGCGGACTTTTCATGCAGGGAGGGGACGATCAGCCTCTTCATGGGGCCCAGCGGCTCGGGAAAGAGTACGGCGCTCAAGATAATCGGCGGAATGCTGACTGCGACAAAGGGGGAGATATGGGTTGACGACAAGGCCGTTCATACAATGAACGAGGCCCAGCTCTGCCTGTACCGGTACAATGACATCGGTATCGTATTCCAGGATTATCTGATTCTCGATCATCTCTCCGTCTGGGATAATGTCCTCCTCTCCGTAAGAGTGGGAAGGAAAAAGGAGAGGGGGAACGAGAAGGACTGCTATCCCCGGGCGGAGGAACTCTTGAAAGACCTCGGACTCTGGGATATGAGAAAAAGGAAGGCCTCCTCTCTTTCCGGAGGCCAGAGACAGCGCGTCGCAATCGCCCGTGCGCTCTTAAAGAAGCCGAGGCTGCTCCTCTGCGATGAACCTACGGCGAATCTCGATACGGAAACGGCCCGCTCTGTAATAGAACTTTTCCGGGACATTACAGAAAAGAACAACACAGTCACGATAATAGCCACACATGACGAGCGTCTTGCCGATGCTGCCGACGCCGTCTATGATTTCTGTGACGGGGAAGTGTCTCGAAGAGGCTGACCGGCAGGGGTATAAGTGTGGAAAAGAAGGAAAGGGTGCATCTCTGGAAGAAGCTTAAATGGTGTTTCCGCTTCACCTCTAAGGAGATGCCGCTTGTTGTACTGTCGCTCTGCATCTCGCTTGCCGTCTCCTATATAAACACGCTGGAACCTGTATTCACAGGCTCTCTTATCGACAGTCTGACGATTCCTGATTTCCGCTCATTCGTCACACTGCTTGTGACTCTCTTCTCGCTGCAGGCTGCCGCGCTTCTTCTCAACCTCATGAACGGAAGGCTCTCTCTTGCCGTTTCGAAGAGGTCGACGCTCCGGGGAGAGAAACTCTTCTTCGAGAAGACCATCCGGCGTGATAATGCCGGCTGTCTGATGGGAAGGGAGGCCGAGGTGCTGAATATACTGCAGAATGACATGTCTGTCGTTCTTTCGGTATGGACGGGCACACTCCCCGGGCTTCTTGTCAGCGTATTCACCCTTGCCGTCGTATCGTACAGGCTCATCAGCATCAACATAATCGCATTCGCCCTCACTGTCGTGCTCTCCCTGATTCCCTTCGTCGTCTACCACGCGGCAGGAAAAAGGGAAGCCGTCATAAACCGGGAGGGAAAGGCATGCGGGGACCGCTATGTCAGGACAGTGCAGGACTCCATCTCCATGAGTTACGAGAGTACGGGAAAGGCCGGTGCATTCTTCCTTTCGTCGTTCATCAGCAGAATAAAAGACAACTATTCAATCTCCTACAGGAAGCTCAATCTTTCTCAGCTGAGCCGACTCATTCTCTTTTCCATCAACATACTCACTGTCTGTGCAATCTACTTCTTCCTCGGCTACGGCATATACAGAGGTGCCAACAGCGTGGGCAACTTCATGACTGCCGTTCTTTTCTCCCAGCAGCTGAGGTCCATGATCCAGAACTACGGCGGCACATATCAGAGCCTCATTGCACAGTCCGTCTCCATTGAGAGGGTCAGGTTTTTCATGGACAGGGAGAACAGGGAGTGTGTTGAATATGTACCTGAAGGGGAGTGCTCGATTAGAGTCGAAAATCTCTCCTTCTCATACGGGAAATGCCGTGTGTTTGATAACTACTCTCTGAGGATGGACGGACCGGGACTCTACGTAATCAAGGGTGCCAACGGAAGCGGTAAGACAACCCTTCTGAGGATTCTTCTCTCAATGGTGAAATCAGAGGATGTGAAAGGGAAGATAGTCATCGGAGGTGTCTCTTCCTCTTCAGATATTGCATATCTTCCATCATCTCCGTCTCTCTATTCTGTCTCCATCCGTGACAATCTCCTGCTCGGAGAGGAATGCTCTGATGAAAAGCTTATTTCCCTCTTCGACAGGGTGGGACTCGGCGGATGGCTCTCCGTGCAGAAGGACGGCCTCGATACGATATGCGACAGAACCTCCATGGGACTGAGCAAGGGACAGATGATGCGTTTCAGCTTACTGGGTAATCTCATCAGGGACAGGAAGATCTATCTTGTCGACGAGATAGAGGATGGAGTCGATGCAGAGTCGAGGGAGAAGGTCTTCTCCCTTTTCAAGGATCTGGCGGAGGAGAGACTTGTCGTCGTGGTGTCTCACACGTCGCTCTTCGACAATGAGGGCACGATAATTCATCTGCCGCCTGCATGACATTTCAGGATGTTTCACCTCCATGGTGCCACGCGGAGAGTTATAATCTGCTTTCAATCAGATCAAGGCATAGCTTCAGTGCAGACCTTCCGTCATCGGCCATGATGTCGGGGATTGTTCCTGAAAGGATCTTCAGACCGCCTTTATTGTTGTCTATGACGGTGGCATTGAAGTACAGTTCATACTTCTTCCCATCCAGGAGTGACCGTAGGATTGGCAGTCCTGTTCCGTTGCCTTTTGTCCGGTGTCCGACGACTGTCGCCCATCCCGCCGCCTGGGCAAAGGAAGCGAAGAAATCTGCCGTATAGCTTGTTTCAGAATCGACGAGAATCCACCTCTTTGCATTTCTGAGTCTGTCGTTCAATGTGCCGTCGCCGAACTCATAGCTTTTCGTAACATCGACATAGCACGGATGTCTGTATTCATCCCTGTAGAGCTGGTTTTCCGTTTGTTTAATCACTTCAGCATTGAAGAACAATCCAGCTATATA
>CAVFZO010000063.1:0-12620 GCA_963626925.1 Clostridium sp. AM49-4BH | reverse complement strand
GATAAAAACAACCGTTCCTAACTCGTCCTTAGAAACGGCTTCACAATCTGTTTTCGAGGGCTGACCGTTCGCCGGGTGTGCCTCTCTTTATTTGGATTATAACCTCTTTCTGAATGGAAATGAAGAGTACAAGGACAGAATTAAATCGTCGTTCCTCTCGTTTATTCTCTTTTCACGGGTTGTTTCATATTACTTTTTTACTGTTTCTACTTGTAATAACACCATTATCATAAATATTATTGGTTAACCCAAGGAGGCTTTATGGATTACCTGAGTCTTGCAAATCTACCTGTACTCTATTTCGTCGTGGGAGGAGTTCTCCTCTTCATCGCACTCTGCTGTCTGTATTTCATCATCAAATTCTACAGAGCCGGAATCAGAATAGGGATGGAGAAAACGGTATTGAAGAAGGCCGTGACATCGTCGGCGCTCTTTACTGTACTTCCCGCTGTTTCGATACTCCTCGGAGTCATCGCGCTGTCGGGATCCCTCGGCGTTCCCACAGCCTGGCTCAGGCTCAGCGTCGTCGGAAATCTCTCCTATGAAGCCATTGCCGCCGAAGCTGCGGCACAGGCAATGGGAACACAGCTCGATTCGGCCGTCCTCAATGCCCCAACTCTTGTCACAATCCTGGCCGTAATGACAACAGGAATATGCTGGGGCGTGCTCTGCACCATCTTCCTCTGTCCCTGGTACAGCAGGAAGTGCAATAAGCTTCTCAATAAAAAAGGAAGTTCAGGCAAAAAAGGAAAAAGCTTCTCGGACTGGGCGATGATCAGCATGTTCATCGGCTTCTGCGGGACGTTCATCGGTTCCTACATCGCAAAGGCTGTGAACGGCTTCATAAGCGAGGCCGGCGGAGTCGACGTTGATTTAATATCGACATCGATAGCGCTGATCACGGCACTTGTTGCATCGCTTGTCATGAAAGTCTGCACGGTGCTCGAAGCAAAGGGCTGGAAGTGGATGGAGAATTTCTCCCTCTCGCTCTCGATGCTCGTTGCAATGGCTGCTGCTGCAGTCATAGCCTGAGGAGGAAGACTATGGATAAGTTCGATTATTCAGAATTCGAAAAATCAGTTCACAGAAGCGGTATTATCATGAACTCGATAGGACTGGGGCTCCTGTTCGCCGTCCCCTTCATCTTCTCCGCTATCCTCAAAACCTCGATCAACTGGACCGGATGGTCGAAGGGACTAATCCGTGTCGGCGTCACATACCTTCCGATATGTATCGTGGAATTTCTGATCTACGTGCCGATTCTCGGGGCCGGTGCCTCCTACCTCTCGTTCATCACCGGAAACATCATAAACATGAAGCTTCCATGTGCATACTCGGCACGCGAGATAGCGGGAACGAGTGCGGGGACAAAGGAAGACAGCGTAATCACTACGCTCTCCGTCGCAACTTCGTCTCTTGTGACGATGCTCGTCATCTTCATCGGAGTGCTTCTTCTGATTCCCCTGACCCCGATATTGCAGAATCCGACGCTGAAGCCGGCATTCGACAATCTCCTTCCCGCCCTTTTCGGAGCCCTGGGATGCCAGTACTTCTCGAAGAGCTGGAAGCTCACGGCAGTACCGGTGCTCTTCATGACGCTGCTGTGTATATTAGTGCCGTCACTCATAAGCCAGACGACGGTCATGATGATTGTAATCGGCGCACTATCCATTGCGATAAGCTTCTTCATGTACAGGAAGGGAATGCTCGAGGAGGAGAAAAAATGAAAGACGAAATGATATATGCAGAAAAGCTCTCGAAAATGATTCAGGTTGAAACCGTCTCCGAAAAAGACAAGCCGAACACAGAGAAGTTCGACCGTTTACATGAAGTGATGAAAGAAAACTTCCCTCTCATCTTCTCGAAGCTCGATGTGACGTACATCGACTCCTCGCTCCTCATAAAGTGGGAGGGAGAAGGAAAGAGGGAGCCCATCCTCTTCATGAGCCACCAGGATGTCGTTCCGGCATCCGGAAACTGGACGGAGCCTCCCTTCAGCGGTGCTGTCAGGGACGGCAGGATCTGGGGACGGGGAACCGTAGACACGAAGTGTTCCGTCTTCTGCTTCATGGAGGCGATAGAGGAACTCCTTGAAGAGGGATACACGCCCCGCGGAGATGTATACATAGCTTCATCATCGACGGAGGAAGTCCGCGGAAGCGGAGCCCCGAAGACCGTCGAATACCTCCAGAGCAAAGGTGTCCACCTGATGTTCCTGATGGACGAAGGCGGTATGATAGTCGACGAGCCGATGGGCGGCGTCAGGGGGCGCTACGCGATGATCGGCACTGTCGAAAAGGGAACGGGAAACATAGTCGTGAGCGCAAAGTCAAACGGAGGGCATGCTTCGGCTCCCGGAAAGAACACCCCCATTGCACGTCTTGCGGCCTTCATCTGTGATATCGAGAAGAAGAATCCGAACATAGTACAGTTCAGTCCGACGCTTATCGAAATGTTCAGAAGGCTCGGAAAGAATACGGACGGAGCACTCGGTTTCATGATGCGCCACGCAAACGGACTCAGGCCCATACTCTCTCGGGTCCTGCCCTCTGTCAGTCCCAAGGCCGCAGCAATGGTTCGTACTACAATGGCTTTCACGATGTGCGGAGGAGCAGACGCAAAGAACGTCATTCCCGAAAAGGCATGGGTGAACATCAACACAAGGTTCATCCAGCACCAGGGTGTTGAGAAGACGAAGGAGATTCTCGCGCCGTACCTAAGGAAGTACGACCTTGAAGCAGACTACAGCGACTGTGCAGAGCCACAGAAGGCCGTGGACTTCAACGCTACTCCGTTTAAACTCATCGAGGAGACGCTCGCCGAGGTCTATCCCGGAGTCATACCGACTCCGTACATAATGACAGGCGGCACGGATGCATACTTCTACGCTCCCCTCACCGACAACGCAATACGCTTTGCGCCGCTTTACATCGACAAGCAGCAGCTGGAGTCCATCCATGCAGTTGACGAAAACATCTATGTCTCGTCACTTCCGAAGGGCGTCGAGTTCTACAAAGCCGTGATAAAGAAGGCTTGATCCGAAAGGAAGAGCTCCCGGCTCAAAGGCTGTAAAAAAGGGGTGTTACAAAAGTAAGATTTCGTAACACCCTGCCATTTTTTAAATTGTTGTAATTTAAGAAAATAAAAATAAGGGAGATTACTGAGTTTTTGACTTTTGTAACACCCCCTTTTTACATAAAGATAAGAATCCTCAGAAGAGGTGTGTCTGATGCTGCTTTGCCTCTCTGTAGACCTCAGGAGGCCATACAGATGCCTGCACCTCTCCGATGTGTGCCTTCTGGAGAAGGAACATGCAGAGCCTCGACTGCCCGATACCGCCGCCGATTGTCTGCGGAAATTCGCCCGAAAGGAGGCGCTTATGCCAGTAGAGGGAAGCCCTCTCCTCAGTGCCGCGGATTCTGAGCTGGCGCTTCAGAGCCTCGACATCGACTCTGATTCCCATACTCGAAAGTTCGAGGCTGCTCGAGCGCACTCTGTCCCATACGATGATATCACCGTTGAGGCCGTGTTTTCCGTCCTCCGTTTCCGTCGACCAGTCGTCATAGTCGGGTGCGCGTCCAGAGTGGGGTGGATTGCCGTAACCTATTCCGATGATGAAGACTGCGCCGTATTTCTCTGCAGCCTTCTTCTCCCTATCCTCCGGAGTGAGGGAGGGATACTCGTCCCTCAGGTCCTCGCTGTGCACGAAGGTTATCTCATCCGGGAGATAGTCTTCAAGCTCCGGATAGAGCTCTTCGACCATGAATGCCGTCCTCTTGAGGGCACCGTAGATTGTCCGCACAGTCTCCCTGAGGTATTCGAGGTTCCTCTCCCCTTTTCCCATCACCTTCTCCCAGTCCCACTGGTCGACGTAAATGGAATGTACGGCATCTATGTCGTCATCGGGTCTGAGGGCGTTCATATCTGTATAGAGACCAAGCCCCGCAGGGTAGCCGAGGTCAGAGAGGGCCATTCTCTTCCATTTTGCAAGAGACTGCACGATCTCCATCTTCTTCTCGCCGAGCCTCTTCACCGGGAACGAGACGGGTCTCTCGACTCCGTTGAGGTCGTCGTTGATACCGCTGCCGCTTTCGACGAAGATTGGGCTCGTGACTCTTCTCAGCCTCAGAGCCGCCGCAAGCTCCTTTTCAAATGTGTCCTTTACTGCCTTGATGGCACGCTCCGTCTCATGCAGGTCGAGAAGGGGTCTGTAAGACGAGGGAAACTGACTCATATTCTGCATCCTTCCTTATAATAGATTTGCTTCTGTACTTTTTCAGCCGTCTCCTTTCCCGAGAGAAGAGAGAGCAGCACGATGCCGACATCGAAAGCATAGCCGGCAGACTTTGAAGTGACTATGTTGCCGCTGACAACGGTGCCGTCCGTGCTGAACGGGAAATCCGGGTAGAAACTTTCACATCCCGGAAATACCGTAGCCTTCCTCCCCTCCAGAAGCCCCAGAGGCCCGAGTACGACTGCGGGAGAGGCACATATGGCCCCGATAAGAGACACCCTCTCGTTGGCTGAGATGAGAATCTTCCTCACAAGCGGACTCTTTGCAAGATTGGACGCTCCCGGCATACCGCCCGGAAGAAAGACAAGATCCCACTTTTTTTCGAGAGTCTTCTCCGAGAGAATCTCATCTGCGGTAATCTTCACGCCGTGACTGGACTCTACGGTACGGTCGCCGACAGAGGCAAAAACAGTATTTACTCCACCCCTTACGAGTGTGTCATAGACGCAGAGTGCCTCGCATTCCTCGAATCCGTCTGCAAGAAGAATGACAGCTTCCTTCATAATACCTCCTCTCCGCCTCTCTTTCTGCTTTCCCTGAGAATGGATGCGGCATGTTTCATTATTCTTTCGGTCTCCTCCCATCCTATGCAGGCATCGGTGACGGAGACTCCGTATTTCAAATCGGCAAGATTGCTGGGAATCTTCTGGGATCCCTCTTCGAGGTTGCTCTCGAGCATGAAGCCCTTTATGGAGGTATTACCCCATACCTTCTGGTCGATGATTGACCTCAGGACCCTCTTCTGCCTCGTGTAGTCCTTGTTGGAGTTGGCATGCGAACAGTCTATGACGATCCTCGGCTCGAGTCCGGATGCGCGCACATCATTCTCGGCGCTCTCGACGTCGTTTTCATGATAGTTGGGTCCGTGGACTCCGCCGCGGAGTATTATGTGTGTATAGGGATTTCCCTTTGTCATGTAGCGGGCTATGAGGCCGTTACGCTGGACACCGATGAACGCGGCGCTCTTCATCGCGCTCTTGGCGGCGTTTATCGCGGCACTGTAGTCTCCCGATGTCGAATTCTTGAAGCCGACGGGGACGGAAAGCCCCGAGGATATTGCCCTGTGTGTCTGACTCTCCGTAGTGCGTGCCCCGATACTCGACCAGCTCATGAGCTCGTCGGTGTACTGGGGGACAATCGGATCAAGTACCTCGCATCCGACGGGAAGGCCGATGCGTGTTATTCCTAGAAGAAGACGGCGGCAGATCTCGAGGCCTTTCTCTATATCGTACGATTCATCCATGAATGGGTCTGCGATAAGCCCCTTCCACCCCAGGGCGGTTCTCGGTTTCTCGAAGTAGGTGCGCATGACGACGAAGAACTCGTCTTCGACCTCTTCCGAAAGCTTTTTGAGACGCCCTGCATATTCGAGTGCGGCTTCCGGGTCATGGATTGAACAGGGGCCGACTATGGCGAGCATTCTCCCGTCCCGGCCCGTTATTATATCTATCACCTTCTCACGGAAGGAGCATATTCTCCTCCTGTCCTCTTCGAGAAGAGGCAGAAGGGCCTCGAGTTCCTCGGGGCTCCTTATGCTCTTTATGTTTTCTATCCGTAAGTCCTGTGTTGTATATGGCATACGCTATTTTACAGTAAAAGCGTCCTTTTCGTCAGCCCCGTTTACGGTTCTGGAGGACTTTCTTCCCTCCGGTTTGATTTCACCTGCAAGCGTGAGGCTGCGCTTCGTGAGAGTCGGGCCTATGAGCTCGTATACGAGAACGGCAAAGAGAACGACACTCCTCACGACTGCGCCGTCGGAGAGGGACGCCGCCGTAAGGGCCATACCCAGTGCAACCCCCGCCTGCGGAAGGAGTGTGATTCCCAGATGCTTCTGGATAGTCTCGCTCGCGTGCTCCATACGGCACGAAAGGTATGCACCGCTGATCTTACCGATACTTCTGAAGACGATGAATATCACACCGATGAGTATTACCGTCGGATTGAGGAGGATCGAGAGATTGAGCTCTGCGCCGCTGAGGACGAAGAAGAGCATATTGAGCGGAGCTGTCCACCTCTCCACCCTGTCCATCAGTTCAAGGCTCGTCTCACAGATGTTGCAGAAGACCGTACCGGTGATCATGCACACAAGAAGTAGCGAGAATTTCAGTGTCACCACTCCTGCAATATTGAACTCCTTGTCGGAGAAACCGACGAGGAAGAAGACGAATGCAACGGCTAAGGCAAGACGCTTCGAGCGTGAATGGAAGAAGCGCTCGAGCTTGTTGAGAAGCCACCCGGCAACTCCTCCCAGCACGAACGAAAGGCCGATTTCGAGTACAGGTTCGACAAGAATCGTGATGATGCTTGCAGTCCCCGTTTCAAGTGCCGATGCAATACCGAAGGAAACGGAGAAGAGCACAAGCCCGACGGCATCGTCGATGGCGACAACCATCAGGAGCAGCTTCGTCAGAGGACCCTCGGCCTTATACTGTCTGACGACCATGAGCGTCGCAGCGGGAGCTGTCGCAGCAGCGATTGCCCCCAGCGTGATAGCCGACGAGAGAGACAGCACGGAAGGGGCTGCGAAATGCAGTGCACAGAGTGCTATATCGACAATGACAGTTGTAATAACTGCCTGGAGAATGCCGACTGTGATTGCCGCACGGCCCATGCTCTCCAGGTCCTTGAGTCTGAACTCGTTACCGATTGCGAAAGCTATGAATCCCAGTGCAGTCTGGGAGATTATATCGAAGGAATTGACGGCTTCGAGTGTGTTGAACCCCAGCCCCTCTATTCCGAGTCTTCCGAGAAAATACGGACCGATGAGAAGTCCCGCCACAAGATATGCAGTCACTGCGGGGAGATTGACGAGCTTGGCGAGCCTGCTCATCATGAGACCGGCAATCATTGCAAACGAAAGCGTTATGAGAATTGTATCCATAAAATGCCTCTTAATAAAAATACCAAAGCAGTATTGTAATCATTTATTATTCATGAACAAGTCAGTTAGACGGTGAATATTATCAAAAAATGGATATTTTCGCCCTCTCTTCATCTTTTTCTTCCCCGCCCGGCTACTCTCGTTTACCATAAGGGTGGAGAAACACAGCTATGAGCAACCCCTTCTTTTCGGAAAACATTATCAGCGCCCTTATGGAAAACGGCTTCTCGTTCTCGCACAGTCTGGAATATGTTCCCGTCACAGCGGACGGAAGGCTCGGCTATCATCTGTTCAACGTCGACATAACAGACGCCCTGGGACTGGATATCGAGAACGGACGTATCACGGAAAAAGAGAGCAGGTATCTGAGAAACACGCTCGAGGAGATTTCAAAGAATACGGCGGCTCTTCCCGGAGACGGGGACGGCTACTTCGTTATCAGGTACAGGATACTCGACGGCTGGAACGAAGAGGTAATGCCGACCCTCTTTCACATATACAACTGGTTCACGCACTCCCTCGAGACATATGATTACAGAGAAGAGGACGAGACGGAGTGCTTCAGAAATAGTCTTGTCTCCTTCCTTTCGCGCACAATCGCCCTCCAGCTCAGAAGATGCCGATATTCATCGTCGAGAGTGGACTGGGAACTTGAAGGAAGCAATCTATGCACGTTCTACATCAACATCGACCTCAGAGGGGACGAGGAGTATGACGAAGAGGAGATGATGAACATCATAAGGACAATCCCTCTGAACATCGCCGACGTTTTCCGCTTCGATCTCTGTGTCGAGAAGGACGGAGAGCCGATCTTCCCCGATTCATTCGAATACAGCTTCCCCCTCTCCGACTGGGAAAGAATCGGATGGGAGGAGGAAATTGTATGAGAGCCTCAATCAGAGGCCCTCTTTCACTCAATTGGACTTCGGAAGTCTGAATGTGAATGTCTTCTCGGCCTTTGCCGTTGAAGCGTCAGTCGTACTCTCCGCCAGATACCCTTCTATCACAACGTTCCCCGTTTCAATGTTTAGGGTGAAGTCGTAGAAGTATCCCGGGCTCTCCATATTCAGAAACGCATTGTTCTTTCTGTGGTACGCCGCCATATTGAGCTCTCCGAGAGTATCGTTGAGGTGGTACTCGACGTTTCCTATGTGGTTGTGGCCCGAAAGGATGAGCCCGACGTTGTTCTCGCTCATTATCCTGTAGAGTCTGTTCGTCTCCGCAGAGCTCAGGCCGAAGAGAACGAGCGTGGGGCCGGGGGTGTTGCCCGTCGAGACGTTCTCGTGGATGATTATCATCCGGTAGACGGCAGTCTCTTTTTTCAGAGCCTCCTCGAAGTACCTGAACTGTCTGTCTGTTATGCAGTCGTAGGAGTTGTCGAGCTTGTAGATGGCAAGAAGAGGCTTTCCGTCCGCTGTCTTTCCGTAGTAGTAGCAGCGGGCGGTCTTATACGTCTCGTCACCATTGTCCCACCTTGTGGAATCAACACTGTGGCGGTCATGGTTTCCGACGCATGTCGTGAAGAAGGATTTTGATGTTCTCTTCCTGACCTCTTCCACGAAGCTCAGGGCATTCTCCGTAAAGACTCCCGTGTCGGTAATATCACCCAGGGAGATTGCAAAGGGATAGTTCTTACTATCAAGGAAGGAATAGTAGCTCCCGTTGTACCATTCACTGTCAGCCCTGTCGAAGTGGTTGTCGGTAGTGACGGAGAAGGAAATGGTCTTTGTAGTTTCTGTATTTATTGTTTCATCACTTATCCAGTACTTATCGAGGAAGGGATTTTCGGTAAACTGGAACGGATTGAATATGGGTGCCGAACATGACGCAAGTAGCATAAGCGCCAGAAGAATAAGGACAATCTTTCTCATAGTACCCTCCTGTAGCCGACTCTCGCTCTTCCGGAATAGAAGATGCGGTACGGGTCGATGAGCATCTCGCACGATGTGGCTGCCACATCAAGGGTGAGTGTGTCGACGTCTGTGATGTTGTACGAAAGCGCTATGCCGAGCGCTTCCTTGGGATTCCATTCCCTTTCGTGGCGGTAGTTGTTCTCGAGAAAGAGATATGCCGAGAACTTCTCGCCGCAGTAGCCTGTCCTCAGTCTCATGAGCTTGCAGAGCATGAAAAGGGGCTCGACGGTATACTGCGAGAATGAGAGCGTCGCTGCTGCCCCCAGTCCTATATTAAGGAAGAAGCCGCTCTTCGAGAGATTGACGATGAACATATAGGAGAGCGCCGAATAGCCGCCCTCTCCGAATATGTACCTTGTCGTGATGTCCGCCTGGTGGTTCCATATTCCTTCATCGTAGTTGTACTGGACATATCCCGTGAGAGTTCTGTCGTACTTCCAGTCGAGGTAGAAGGAGAATCTGTCGAGACTGTACGTCACATCCAGAAACGGCTTAGGAAAGCTGTCCATGGTGTTGTTGTAGGCTGCTCCCGAGCCGACCTCTATGCTCCTTGCAGAATACAGGGAGAGTGCCGTCAGCATGAGAAGCATTATGATAAGAGCTTTTTTCATGGCCCGATTATTCCAGATGAAGGGAAAAATTACCATTGTGTACGCCCTCAATTGTCAAAACTTTCACTTTTTCCGGGCTAGTTTATTATCATGTGCTACAACTACAACATCATATGCATACTTCAAAGTCCCAGAATCTACATCGAGGAGACAATTCCCTCCTCCTCTTTCACATCAGCCCTCTTCACCCTCATGAAGGATAAGAGAATCGACTCCTCGGTCTTTCTCGTCTACTGTCGCAGGAGAGAGGGCGACCTCAAGCTCATGGGCTCCTACGACGGCCTCACCGTGATATGCCGCAGGGGAACAAGGTTTTCACATATCCTGAGGACGAGGGAGAGGAAGGACTACGCCTACTCCCCCGACGGTTTCAGAAGAGTATACCTCGAGTGAGAACGCTTTTCCTTTCCTCCCCTTTTCCGTAGAATGGAGGCGGAGGCAGCAATGAAGAACTATACATCACTTAAAAGCACGGTAACGCTGTCAAACGGCGTCGGGATTCCGGTTGTCGGATTCGGAACATGGCAGTCCCCTTCGGGAGAGACGGCATACAGGGCGGTTCTCGAGGCCCTGAGATGCGGCTACAGACATATCGACACGGCGACTGCGTACGGCAACGAGGAAAGCGTCGGAGAAGCGTTGAAGGACTACCTTGAGGAAAGCGGAGAAAAGAGGGAAGACCTTTTCATCACCACAAAACTCGCCAATCCCGACCACGGATACGAGAGAGCGAAGGCCGCGATAGACAAGTCCCTTTCCGCCCTCGGACTGGAACACATCGATCTCTATCTCATCCACTGGCCCAACCCAATAGCGTTCCGCTCCGAATGGAGAGAAATCGACAGGGAGTGCTGGAGGGCGATGGAAGAGGCATACAGGGCGGGGAAAATCCGCGCACTCGGACTCTCGAACTTCTGGCCGCATCACATAGACAACATACTCGAAGAGGCGGAAATAATGCCCCTCGTCAACCAGATCAAGTTCTGTCCGGGAATCAACCAGAAGGAGGTAGCAGATTATTCGAGAAAGAAGAATATGGTTCTCGAAGCCTACTCCCCGATGGGAACGGGCGGAATGTTCAAAAATGAAACAATGATCGGACTTGGGGAGAAGTACGGAAGAAGCATTGCCCAGCTCTGCATACGCTATGCTCTCCAGTCGGGATACATCCCGCTTCCGAAGAGCGTCACAGCCGGGCGCATCGAAGAGAACACGCACGTCTTCGACTTCGAAATCACAGACGAGGACATGGCAGCAATCGCCGCCGTCAATCCCGAAGGAATAGTACCTGCAAGGAACCCCGACGAAACGACGTTCTGAAAGAATTTGATCCCCCGGCTCCGGGGGATCTCGTCAGATATCGAAACCGAAGTTGAGCGAAAGGCCCCAGCGGAAGATGAAGTTGTCCTTCCACACCGGCTCGTATGTCCAGTTCATGATGTTCTCTTCGGAGACCTGCCTGTAACCTTTGACGAAGTCTCCCGTCACATACGAGAGTCCCGCAAAGACAGAAACCGTGAGGGAGGACGAATTGAACGACACAAGGCCCTCGGGAATGAGTGTCACTCCGCCCTCGAGGTCGACGACGAAGGAATGGTCATAGCCGTCGTGCTCGTCCCTGTTCATGCTCCATGTCATTGAAGGAACATATACATCACTAAGCATATTGGTAAGTAATGTGTGATCCCATCTCATGTAGCCGAGCGAGAAGGAGACATAGGGTGCGACCCAGTTCTTCAGTGCCGCTATCGGACAGGAGAACTCGACGCCGAGTGTGTCCATGACATGGCCCATCTTCAGCCTCGCTGTAAACTTCGGGTTCCCCTCGCGTTCGACCTCCCTGTCCGTCGGGTAGCCTGCGACATACCTGTTCTTGAGTACGATGGACCAGTTGTCGCCAAGCGGCCAGTTGAGCTCCTGATCCTGGAATTTTATTCCCAGCATATTGGCAAACCCCATCGAAAGGTAGAAGTTGTTCTCCTTCCATATCGTGGGATGGAAGAATGACATCAGGTCGACCGACAACACGGCATAGCCGAAGTGGTTTGTGAGCTCTGTGAAATAATCGAGCGTGAAGAGTCCTGTGTTGAATCTGTATGCAAGATACGGGCTTGTTATGTACTCTGCATAGAGTTCCATCGTCCTCGAAGAGTTATGCTCCTGTGTCCAGTTCCACCCGAACGTGAGGGCGATGATTTCGCTGTAGTCGTTCTGAACTGTCAGCGTCGCCGAAATCTTCTCTGTCGATTCGAATCCGAAGGCATGGGATAATGCAGCGCCGGCTACGAATGAAAGGTATGAGGAATCAAGGGAGCATATATTCCAGAATATCTCCCCTTTCAGTCCCAGATAGTAGTGGAACCGTATATCGGAATAGTCATATGGAAGATCGACACGGTGTATCCCGGCTATTTTATGGATGAGGTTCTGGAGAGTATCGTAGCCGGTGTACCCCGAGAGAAAGAACCCCGTTTCGGGAGAGAGTGTCACTGCGAAGGCATTTGAGAGCGGAAACGAATAATTGAGTCCCGCCCTGACCTCGGTAACATCGAGGCGCCCTTCATACCAGTCGTCCGGAGATTCATCCACTACCGCTGCATCCCTTATGTCCCAGCCCGTCTTCCAGCCCCTGTTCGTTATGCCGTCAAGCTCTGCGCTGAGGTACCACCTCTCCCCGGAGAGGGAGATGTGCTCCGAGTACGAAAGCTGGTCGTCGTCGTTACGCGAAAGCCCGTAGGCGTACTTGTCGTTTCCGATACCGAGCTTTACGGATTTGAGAGCCCAGGGATTTGAGGAACCGGATGCGGCGAGTGATACACTTATGACCAGAAATGATATAAATAATGAAAGAGCCTTCTTCATGGCCCGATTTTATCAACTCCTTCTTTTTTGAAAAAGCGGAGAGACGGTATTAGAGTAAA
>CAVFZO010000062.1:0-12696 GCA_963626925.1 Clostridium sp. AM49-4BH | reverse complement strand
TTTTGGCTTCTGCTAGATGGCTTGTCGGGAATAGTACGTTCAATCAATCCTTCCCTTAATGCAGGATTGAGATAATTGTCGCGGAAGGTCGGTCTGTGTGACATACCCAGCCTTCTCATGATTTCAAGAGCCGCCAGCGTATCATCACCGAGGGCAGAGAGAGGACGCAAGACCGGCGTTGCGTTTTCATTATCCAAATCGGAGACATAAACATCTTCTGTTCCATCCTGATCGGCTACCTGGTCGGTTTGACCTTTAACCTGGTCGGTCTGGTTGATAACCTGGTCGGTTTTGCCTGCAATTTGATCGGCACTTCCACCTACTACGGTTGTGGCCTTCAATGTATCACGGATAATCTCCAGCATAAGAACGACAAAAACGGCAGAGTCGGATGCTCGTCCGGCTTCATTGATGGAATCATAGTAATCCTTCTGTCTCATTTGAATGAACTCTTCTACAGGCAGCCAGAAAAATAACTCTTTCCAATGACCAAGAAGAAGACTGTGCCACATTCTTCCAATACGGCCGTTACCGTCGCAGAAAGGATGTATGGATTCAAACTCGTAATGAAAGACTGCACTCTTTATAAGCGGGTGAAGAGAAGACTCTCCGTACCACTTGAAGAGGTCTTTGATAAGAGAAGGCACCGACGACGCCGGGGGGAGCCATGTGCAGAAGTGTTTTGCCGTCGAACACACCGACACTGTCTGAACGGAAGACGCCGTTCTCTGAAACAAGGGCATTCGGCATAACGGAATGTGCTTTCAACAGGGCACCAACAGAATACGGATTCAGAGAAAGCATCAAATC
Source organism: Clostridium sp. AM49-4BH (assembly GCA_963626925.1). Lineage (GTDB taxonomy): Bacteria > Spirochaetota > Spirochaetia > Sphaerochaetales > Sphaerochaetaceae > Ornithospirochaeta. Next base: position 11,886 of record CAVFZO010000062.1, on the reverse strand, counting down.
ATATGCCAGATTGGCATTCTTCACTTCTCTGATTTCAATCGGATTCGCAAGTATTCTCTTACCGTCTATGATGGCAGTCACCTGTTCAGTCGACAGTGTATTGCCTTCAATTGCAAGAGATGAGCGTATTGTATGTATGCGGTTTCTCAGGCGGCCTTCAACGCTCATCATCCCTCCCGTGAGAGCCATGAGGCGCCCGGCCTCTTCTCCGATTTCAACCATCAGAGAGACAATACTGTCTGTCATATGAAAAGGAGGTTTGTATTTTTTCCATCATTTTCCCTGTACTCTTTCTGTTCACTTGTAAGGCATCATCCGGAGGGAGCACGTCTGCATATAGTATAACCCGATATACAAAAAAGATGGAGATAGGTTACAATTCTCTCCGGAGGCAGGACATGAAGAAGCACATTGTCTGTTTAGGAGATTCCAACACCCACGGCTACGCGGCCGATGTAAGTGACAACGCTGACGGCGGGAACCGTTTCAACGAAGATGAAAGATGGACGATGAGGCTGCAAGAGGCACTCGGGGACGATTATCTTGTCATCGAGGAAGGACTCGGGGGAAGGACGACTGTCTTTTCAGACCCTCTCCATGAGGGTATGGACGCCCTGAGTCATGTCTACCCCATTCTCATGAGTCATGAGCCTGTAGATCTTCTCATAATCATGCTGGGAACCAATGACACGAAGGAACGCTTCTCGGCATCCCCCCTTGTAATAGCATGCGGTATGGAAAGGCTTATAAAGAAGGTCAAAACGATTGAATGCTGGAAGGACGGGAAGAGCAACATCCTTGTTGTCTGTCCTCCTCCGATCAGAGAGGAGTTCAGGGAAGTCTTCAGTGTGGAGTGGATGGGCCCGGATTGCGTCAGAAAGAGCCGTGAGCTTGCGCCTCTCTACAAGGCGGTATGTGAACGTAACGGCGTCAGGTTCTTCAATGCCGAAGAATGCGAGTTCAACAGGGTTGACTGCATGCACCTTACACGTAAGGGACACGAGACTCTCGCCTCGTCTCTTCTTCCGATAGTGAAGGAAGCTACTTCTTCTTCCGTCTGAAGAAGCCTCTGATTCTCTTCCTCTCCTCTTCCTTTTCCCGGTATTCCTCTATGCTGATACCCTCAAGCTTTGCACACTCCTCTTCAGAGAGGTGCTTCTTGTAATTGTTCTCTAAAAAGAATGATGATAAAAGCGCCCAGATTGCGGGAGTTATGAATGCAGGAGACCAGTACTCGAGTGTCCAGATTGTGAGTTCGAGGGAAAGAAGGACGATTACCAGTGTCGAGGGAAGATGTGCGACAGTGAGTGTGAATGCCGTCTTTATATAATCCCTGATCGGGAGCTCGAAGCGTCCCAGGAGCGGGAAAAGATTCAGCATTGTACCGACGGGAAGGATCAGGAGTACGTAATAGAAGGTGAACATGAATGCGCCGAGCCTCTCGGAAGAATTTGCCTTCATGACGCTGTAGCCGTAAGCGATGAGAAGAAGCACGGGAATGCAGATCAGGGTAAGAATCATCCCCTTTTTGAACTCCTTCCGGAATACTCTGAAGAATTCCCGAAAGGGGGTGTTGTCGCCGTAGCGGAACGCCTTCACGACGGATGTGTAGAGCGCCGTGAGGGACGGGCCGAGGGTGACGATGCCGAGCGAGCAGAATACACAGCAGAGCGAGAGGCCGACGAAGTCGACGCACCGCCCGAGGAATTTCCAGGGCTGCTGCTCGGGATTGAAGAAATTCATCAGACAGAGTTCTCCTTGAGACTATTGTAAATCAGGGAAGCAAGAATTACGTGGCTTTCGGATGAAAGATGTATGCCGTCCGTATCTGACGGCTTTATATAAGGACTGGGGTCGAGATAGTCAGTGCCCGCGGCTGCGGCAACACGCTTCGTCATTGCCGGATAAAGCCTGCTCTCCCTCTTTATCTCCTTGCTGAGAGGGCACGCCTCTCCGAATGGAAGCGGAGAGACGACAAGTATTCCGGCTTTCCCCGACGGGAAGACGGGAGTCTTCGTGCGGAAGATCGAGTCGGCGTTCTTTATCTCCCTCACGATTTCCATAAGTCCCAGCTCTATCCTGTCCATTCTGTGGTCGCAGATGTCGTTGGTGCCGAGCATGACAATGACATAGTCCAGCGGAAGCTGGGACTTCAGAATATAGCCGAGGGCCTTCTTTCCGTTGAGATAGTCGTCAAAGCCTGTATCGAAGACGGTGGTGCGTCCGGTCATACCTTCTTCTATGACTGTATATCCATCTCCGAGTTTCTTTCCAAGAAGGCACGTCCATCTCGTATCCTCATCATAGCGCTCTGCCGTTCCCGGGATATAGCCCCAGGTGTTGGAGTCGCCGAAGCACAGTATTCTCTTCTTCACCCGAGTGCCTCCGGATGTTTTTCCGCAAAGTGGTAGAATGCCCCGAGGAGCCCCGCATCGTTGTCGTAGACGGCCTTCACAACTTCGGTTCTGTCCCCGATGAGGGGATTGATCGACAAGCGGTATTTATTTCTGATTTCATCGACAAGGAAGGTGTTCTTCATAATACCGCCCCCGAGTACGATGACTGCGGGATTGAGGATATATGAAAGGGAGACAAGTCCGTCGGCAATCGACGTTGTCATTATATCGAGAGCGCGGAGAGCGTCACTGTCGCCTTTGGCGGCTTCTGCAATTACACGCCTTCCGTTCCAGCTGAACGTTTCATCACCCTTGTATTTCTCGATTCTGCGGCATAGTGCACTTGTAGAGCCCATGCTCTCGAGTGTCCCTCCGTCGACCTTTATGTACCCGACTTCACACGCGGAGAAGGTATGCCCCCTGAGGAGCTTCCCCTTTACTGTGAAGCCTCCGCCTATCCCGGTACCGACTGCAAGAGAGAGAACGGAGTCATAGCCCTTCCCGGCCCCCGATATGCTCTCGGCAAGTGCGACACAGTTGACGTCGTTCTCGACTTCGGTCACAAGACCGCACTTATCCTCGAAGTACTTCTTCACTTCGAATCCCGTATAGTCCGGAACCTGGGGAAGCGAGAAGAAAACACTGCCCCGGTCGGAGTCTATCATCGCCGTCGAGGAGACGCATATACCGCTGAGGGTATAGGAGAATTTCATCTCTTCGATTTTCGCCGTAACATTCTTCATCCATACCCGCGGCCCCTTCTCAGCCTCAGTCGCAGTCTCACCTTTTGTGAGGATGACGCCGTCTGATGTGACGACGCCGTACTTCACGGCCGTTCCGCCTATGTCGAGAGAAGCGAAGTATTTCATCTTATGCCTCTACAGCCGCCGCGTACTTCTTCGTGATGAGCTGGGGTCTTGTAATGGAGGAACCTACAACTACGGCGAAGGAGCCCAGATCGAGCACCCTTCTCGCCTTCTCGGGAGAGTCGATGTTGCCTTCGCATATTACAGGATGTTTCACACCCTTTATGATGTCCCTGAGGATTTTGAAATCATCCTCTGCAATCTTGAGTCCTTTGCTCTCGGGTGTATAGCCGACCATCGTCGGAGCGATGAAATCAAAGCCGAGGGAGTCTGCATAGAGGCACTCCTCGACTGTCGAGCAGTCAGCCATCAGAAGCTGATCCGGGTATTCCTTCTTTATCTCGAGGAAGAATTCCTTGAGAGTCTTTCCCTCGGGCCTGAGCCTCGCCGTTGCGTCGAGTGCTATTATCTCGGGCTTCACTTCCATGAGCTCTCTAACTTCCTTCATTGTCGGTGTGATGTATATCCCGCTGTCGGGATAGTCACGCTTGACGATTCCGATTATCGGAAGATCGACGTTCTTCTGTATTTCCGCGATATCTTCCTTTGTGTTGGCTCTGATTCCCTTCGCCCCGCCTTCCTTTGCGGCAAGAGCCATCCTCCCCATAATGAACGAAGAGTGAAGAGGCTCTGAGGGAAGTGCCTGGCACGATACGATGAGGGCGCCCTTGATTTTATCGAAAACATTACTCATTCTTTTATTCTCCTTCTATAATAGTTGAATCATACCGTCTCACAAGGAGCCAAACAATATGGAAAGCACTTACAGGACACTTTCAAACCTACACAGGGCCGTCGACTGGCTCAACAGCCACGACATGACGCTTCTTCCCGAGGGCAGAACGGAGATCGGAAACGGTATCTTCGTCACAGTCTCCTCATTCACTACAAAAGAAAGCAACATCTATGAAGCCCACAGGAAATATGCAGACATACACTACATAATCAGCGGAGAGGAGAAGATCATCACCGCCCCCGTTGAGACTCTGTCCGTCAATGAAGAGTACAACGAAGAGAGGGACATCATGCTTGGGACATGCAGAGGCGGCGAAGAGCACATAATCCGCGCCGGTCAGTACTGCGTCACCATGCCGGAGGAAGCACATTCCCCCGGGAGAAGTGTCACATCACCCGCTCCTCTGAGAAAGGCCGTCTTCAAAGTCCCCGTTTAAAGGGCGCTGACAGCCTCGTCTATCATAGCCGCACACTTCTCCACGACGCCTCTGTCTCCTTCCGTGTATGGATAGAGCGGAGCCCTTACGCCGCCGAGGTCCAGTCCGGTGCGCTTCTTCAACACTTCCTTCATCGTTGCATAGAGGTTACCCTTAGCAGAGCAGAGTGCATAGATTATCGAATCTGCTTTGTTCTGGATCTGTCGCGCCTTCTCGATGTCACCCTTCTTCACAAGGCTGAATATTGCCGTATAGAGTTCGCTCATTACGGCATACGTGCCTCCGATGCCGCCGTCGGCTCCGATGGCAAGCCCGGAGACAAGCTGCTCGTCCGGACCGTTGAAGACGACGAACTCACGGCCGTTCTTCTTTCCCTCCGCCTTGAACATCTGGATATCCTGTGTGGGCATGCTGGAATTCTTGACGCCGATTACCCTTTCGTTCTCAAGCATTGTCCTCAGAAGGGGAAGCGAGAGTCCCACTCCCGCAAGCTGGGGGATGTTGTAGATGACGAAGTCAGTCTTCGGAGCAGCAGATGATATGTCGTTCCAGTATTTTGCAATCGCATAGTCCGGAAGATGGAAGTAGATCGGGGGGATGGACGCTATTGCGTCGACGCCGAGACTCTCTGCGTGGGAGGCAAGCTCTCTCGAGTCACGTGTGTTGTTGCATGCAACGTGAGCAATGACGGTAATTTTTCCTCCCGCCTCGCTCATCACAGCCTCCAGAAGCTTCTTCCTGTCATCCACGCTCTGGTAGATGCACTCTCCGCTGCTTCCGCCGACGTAGAGTCCCTTCACGTTCTTACCGATGAGATACTTCGTGAAAGCCTTCACCCTGCTGCTCTCGATTTCGCCGTCACTGCCGTAGCAGGCATAGAATGCGGGAATAATACCTTTGTATTTATCTTCTCTTTCTGACATATAGACCTCCAATCAACCCTTTACAGCACCCATCGTGATTCCCTTCGTGAAATACTTCTGGAAGATGAGGAAGACGATGATGATGGGGAGGGAGGCAAGTGCCGCCCCTGCCATTATGATACCGAAATCAGTGCTGTTCTCGGCCTGCATTGTAGCAATACCGAGAGATATTGTCAGATTGCTTGATTTACTGAGCATGATGAGCTGCATGAAATAATCATTCCAGCTGTTGATGAATGTGAAGATGGCCAGTGCCCCGATACCCGGTTTGATCATCGGAACGACTATCTCGACGAAGGTCTTTGCTTCGTTCGAGCCGTCGATGCGGGCTGCCTCGAGCATCTCACGAGGAACTCCCTCGGAGAACTGCTTCATCAGAAAGACTCCGAACGGCCACCCCACTGTGGGGAATATGACGGCCCAGAGAGTGTCGTAGAGATTGAGTGCGCTCATCTCCTTTATAAGAGGAATGAGTATGACCTGCTTGGGGAGTGCCATTGCACATACGATGAGGGAGAAGAGTATCTTCTGCCCGTAGAAGCGCTTCTTTGCAAGTGCGTAGCCTGCCATCGATGCTGTGATACATGTCAGGACCATCGCCGCGACTGCCATGACAACTGTGTTCAAAAGCCATCTTATGGCACCCGGGACCCTCGGTCCCTGAAGACCGAAGAGCTCGAAAAGAGGAGCACTGCGCTTGCTGAAGAGGCGCGTGAAGTTGTCGAAAACCCACTCGCTCGGCCACCATACGGGAGTTGCGGAGTTGATCTCCCTCGAATTCTTGAATGCACCTGTTACGATCCAGTAGAGGGGGAATATCGAGAGAGCGGCGAAGATGATTATGAGAATGACACTGATGATGTGGTATGCACTTTTGTTCTGTCTGTTGAGATCCATACCGTCCTCCCTATTTCTCTCTCGCCACGAAGAACTGCACGGCGCTGAGAGCCGCGATGAAGAGCGCGAGGATGATTCCCATTGCGTTGCCGTAGCCGAATCTGTAGAGCTTGAATGCCGTGTAGTATATGTAGTACATGACTGTCTGCGTCGAATTGTTCGGACCGCCGGATGTCAAAAGCTGTATGAGCGCGAAGCACTGGAAGCTGTTGATAGTCGTGATGACGACTATATATAGCGTCGTCGGCATGATTGACGGCCACTTGATGCGCCAGAAGGTCTGGAGGTTGGTCGCTCCGTCAACCTCTCCCGCTTCAATCAAGGTCGGGTCCACGTTGCTGAGTGCAGAAACGTAGAGGACGATAGGCTGACCGATACTTGTCGTGAGGAGTATCACGATGATACACCAGAGTGCGGTGCTGGCAGATCCCAGCCAGTTGACGTTCTGGTCGATTACACCCATTCCCTTGAGAACGTAGTTGAGAACGCCGTAGTAGTTGTTGTAGATCCATTTCCATACGACGGTGACTGCAACCGAACCTGTTACTACAGGAAGGTAGAAGATACATCTGAAGGCACTGAGAGCCCAGTTCTTCATCTTGTAGATTGTGGCGGCCACCCAGAGCGAGAACGCCGTTACGATAGGGACCGAAACGATTACGATGATGAATGTATTCTTCAGCGCTTTTATAAATACGGGATCCTTCCAGAGCTCGATGTAGTTTCCCAGCCCTATGAAGACATCTGCCTTCCTTGCGTTGAGGCTTGCGTCGAAGAGACTCGTATAGAGACAGAGTATCATCGGGAATATTACAAAACCGATGAAGAATACCAGTGACGGCAGAAGAAACAGGTATGCCGATACGGTCTCCCTGCGTCTGATCGCCTTGTTCATAGATAATGCCTGTGCCATGTGTACACCTGAAAAGAGCCCTGCCCTAAAAAGGAACAGGGCTTCTGATAACGGACCCCGGAGAGCGGAGCCCGGTCTTTCATCAATTCAATCAGTTAGCTGCTGCAGCGTTAGCCTGGTCTGCGAATGTCTTGACAGCTGTTGCGATGTCCTGTCCCTGGCCTACTGCCTGGAGCATGTTCCACCATGCTGTTCTTGCATTTGCCCAGCCGTTTGTGACCTGATAGTAGTCACCGAGGTACTGCATGAGGATGTTGTACTCGTTCATGACAGCATTGTCAGCCCAGATACCGGAGAGGTCCTTGCCGTGTGTCATTGTGCGTGCTGCAAAGTACTTAGCTGTCTTGATGGCACTTTCTGTTCCGTTGCCGTCGCAGAAGTACTGGACAAACTTCTTTGCTGCTTCAACCTTCTTGGCATCGCCGTTGTCGAAGATACCGAAGCCCCAGATACCGCCGTTGAGCTCTGTTACTCCTGTCTGTGACGGGAAGCTCATGAAGACGATCTCTTCGCCGCTGTCTGTCTTGTCGCCTGTGAGCTGCTGAGCGATGTTCCAGCAGAATGCCATCTTGAGTGTTCCGTTCCTGAAGAGGTTGATTTCATCGCCGCCGACGATCGAAGCGTCGAATGCGATTCCGTCGAGACTCTTGAGAAGCTGGAGAGCCTTGATGTTCTCAGCGCTGTTCCATGTGTAAGCTGTGTGCTCTGCGTTTGTGAATGTTCCGCCGTAGAGGCCGTTCACGAGAACTCTTGTTCCCTGGTCGCCGCCCTGGCCGCCGCAGTAGACAGCACCGACTGTTGTGCCGTAGTAAGCATAGAGAGCCTTGACTGCAGCGATGAAGTCATCTGTTGTCCATGTTCTTGTCTCGAGGTTGACATACTTGTCTGCGCCTGCTGCCTTGAATGCATCAAGGTTGATAGCCATACAGTGAGCTGTCATGACGAGAGGATACTCATAGAGCTTGCCGTCTGCTGTCAGACAAGCCTTGAGAGTAGCCGGGAGAAGTTCTGCTCTGTCTGTGCTGTCGAGAATGTCGGACATGTCGACCATGTAGCCCTTAGCACCCCAGTTAGCAACGAGTCTTTCCGGTCCTTCCATGATGAGGTCGGGAGCCTGTCCAGCTGCGAGAGCTGTGTTGACCTTGTCGTCGCCGTCTGTGTATGTGAGGTACTCGACATTTACTTTGATACCTGTCTCAGCTGTGAAAGCATCCATGAGAGCTGTGACTGCTGCGTCATTTCCCCAGTCTCCGATAGGATATGTCCAGAGTGTGAGAGTCTCACCTGCTGATGCTGTTGTTTCACTTGCTGCCTGTGCACCCAGTCCCATGAGAACCATTGAGAGTGCCAATAATACGATGATAACCTTTTTCACTGTTGTTCCTCCTTTCTTGAATAACAGCGCGCCGAACTAAGGACCGGCGTCTTGAGTATAGAGTACATTAGAAAAATTGATATGGCAAACAAAAAATTAAAAATTTTCACACTTTCCCCCGACATGCCGCTCCCGCATGCCGGACGGCATTACTCATGATACTGTAAGGAGTTACATAGAAGTAGCAATATAACTTGTTATTTATAATGCTTTTAATAGTATGAAATCACCATAATGCAACAGGAAAAAGACTGGACTGACCAAATGCATCAATCCTTCGAAAAAAGATTGGGAAGAAGGGACGAAGATTTAACATTCGCCCGTCCCCCGTCATTTTTTCTCGAAAAGGGCGGCACATTTTTCGAGGAGAGATCTTATCTGGAGGTGCTGGGGGCACACCTTCTCGCACTTTCCGCACTTTATGCACTGAGATGCCTTCCCGGCCCCGCTGGTATGGATGGAGTAATAGTAGTCGGCATTCCAGCTGTGGTGGATCTCCCTCGAGTTGTATGAAGCAAAGATGTCCGGTATTGCGATGCGCTCCGGACACCCCGGAGTGCAGTAGCGGCAGGCAGTGCACTCGATAAGATGCATGGAGGCAAAAATCCTTCTCACCCTCTCCACTGCGTCCTCTTCCCTTCCGTCAAGGGGTTTGAAGTCCTTCATTGTCGAGATGTTGTCCGCCATCTGCTCCGGGCTGCTCATTCCCGAGAGGACCATCATGACGCCTTCTTTTCCGGCGGCAAAGCGGATGGCATAGGAGGCGGGACTTCCACCGAGGGATGAGAAGACATCTTCGGCCTCCTGCGGGAGGTTCACAAGGCTTCCTCCCTTCACGGGCTCCATCACAATAACGGGCTTTTTGTGCCTTCTGCATACCTCGAGGCACTTCCCGCTCTGTACTGCCGGATCATCGAGGTCGAGGTAATTGAGCTGGAGCTGTACAACCTCGATATCGGGATAGTCGGTGAGTATTTTCTCAAGGTAATCAGCCGTGTCGTGAAAAGATATGCCGACATGCCGTATTCTGCCCTCGCTTTTAAGCTCAAACGCCGTCTCGTATGCCCTCATTGCTCTGAAGTGATCGTAGTTCACCCTTCCCTGTGCGTGCATGAGATATAAGTCGAAGTAGTCGACGCCGCATGAAGAAAGCTGTTTTTCGAAGAGCGGCCTTATGTCACCGGATGATTTGAAATAGGAAGCGGTGAGCTTGTCGGTGAGGATGTAGCTTTCACGCGGATAGCGTGATGTGAGGCACCGCCTCACTGCCTCCTCGCTCCTTTCTTTAAGGTAGCCGCGGGCTGTGTCAAAATAGTTGAAGCCGGCAGAAAGGAAACTGTCCACCATTTCCGCTGTCTTTCCGTAGTCGATATCGTCCCCGCTGAGGGGGAGCCTCATCATGCCGAAACCGAAGTTCTTCTTAATCCTCTCCATCTTTTCCTCTCACGTCGATTTTATCATCAGGAAGAGGAAAAATCAGTTATCTTTCGCCACTAATGTGGTCTGAAAAGTATCTATTACAGATTTCTGATTTCTGTCACAATAACTGCCCTATGGAAAAGAAAGAATCTTCACTTACTCTCAGGAGCATCCTTGTCGGTATTATAGGTCTTGCATTCATCACGGCGTCGTCCATGTATGTCGCCCTCAAGGCCGGCGCACTCCCCTGGCCGACGGTATTCGTCACGGTACTCTCCATGACGATTCTCAGAAAGGCCAGGGGCTCGACACTGCAGGAGATCAACTGCACACATACCCTTATGAGTGCGGGAAGCATGGTGGCGGGCGGACTGGCATTCACAGTCCCCGGGCTCTGGATGCTCAGCTCTTCGAATGAGATTTCTCTCATGTCCGTCATGGCGGCAAGCGTCGTGGGCTCTCTTCTCGGGACCCTCTTCACCGCACTCTACAGGCCGTCCCTCATCGAGGAGCAGAAGCTTCCGTACCCCATCGGTGAAGCATCGTACAAGACTCTCATGACCGAGAAGGACGAGAAGAGCTCGCCATGGCTCTTCTCATCCCTTGCACTCAGCGGCATTTTTGCATTTGTAAGAGACTTCTTCGGGAAGATCCCTTCCCTTTTAACTATATATAAAGGAAGTGCCCTCATTCCGGGACTCCAGCTCTACGTATCCCCGATGGCACTCTCGATAGGCGCCATCATAGGACCGGCGCTTGCAGCCGCATGGGTCATAGGAATGGTTGCCGGCTACTTCATCCTGACTCCGCTGGGAATAAAGACGGGACTCTTCGAGTCGATGGCTCAGGCTGATTCATTCCGTTCCTCCCTCGGACTCGGAATCATGATAGGAACAGGCTTCGCAGTTGCAGTCAAGGCTGTGTTCCAGGCAGTCAGGAACAGAAAAAACAGGAAAACTGAAAAGAATACGAAGGCGCTCATCACAGCCCTCGTCATCGTCGCCGCATCCGTTCTCATACTTTCCCTCCTCACCGAAATGAGCTTTATCGAAAGTATACTGACAGTGGCGGGAGCCGCTGTAGCAACATACCTTTCAAGCATGCTTACAGGCCAGACGGGTATAAACCCGATGGAGGTCTTCGCAATCCTCGTACTCCTTGCAGTCCACGCACTCTGCGGCACTCCCCTCACGGCTTCATTTACAGTAGCAGCTGCCGTTGCAGTTGCATGCGGTCTCAGCGGAGACGTGATGAACGACTTCAAGTCGGGCTCTCTCATAGGGACGGATCCTAAGGACCAGACGAAGGCAGAGGCTATCGGAGGCGTCATCGGAGCCGTTATCGCAACGCTTGTTCTCTTTTTGATGAAGAACGTCTTCGTCTTCGGTTCGGAGAATATGCCGGCCCCGCAGGCGAAAGCTGTCGCGGCACTCTCCGGCGGACTCGACAATGCCCCTGCGTTCTGGACAGGCGTCGCCGTCGGAGCCCTCCTCTTCCTCCTCAGTCTTCCCTCCACAGCCGTAGGACTCGGAATGTACCTCGGAACCTACATCACAGTAACAGTCGGACTCGGGGCTCTTATCAACTGGATAGTAAAGAAGATGAGCCGCAAGAACAGGGAGAAGGAGGCAAGCCTCGTCAGTGCGGGACTTCTCGGCGGAGAAGGATGTGCAGGCGTCATAATCGCCTTCATAACCCTATTCAGGGGTTGAACAAAAAGTTAATCCAACCACTAGAACAAAAGCGGAAAATGGTCCATTATACTCTCTGTTGATTTGAGGCAATAGCTCAGCTGGATAGAGCATCAGTTTGCGGAACTGAGGGTCGGAGGTTCGAATCCTCTTTGCCTCGTAACTCACCGGAGAAATCCGGAAGAACGAGAGATGATAGATATGGGAAGGCGGTACGTCTTCCCGTTTTTAATA
>CAVFZO010000061.1:0-12706 GCA_963626925.1 Clostridium sp. AM49-4BH | reverse complement strand
GGAAAGGCTGCAGATTATTTTACACGTCATGAAAATGGGCAGTTCCTCTTTAATGCTAAACCTCGCTTCGGCAAGACGCTGACAACATACGACCTCGTAAAACGCATGAAGGCTGCAAACGTTCTCATTGTCACCAACAGACCTGCGATTGCAAACTCCTGGTATGAAGACTACGTTAAGTTTCTAGGAACACAGTCGGGATATCATTTTGTCAGCAGCGTGGACAGTATAGAGTCCAGGCCTTATGTAATTACAAGGGAGAAATATCAGAAGCTGAAGAAGGACTGTCTCTTCACTGAATTTACCGGGTGTATTGAATTCGTATCTCTCCAGGATTTAAAAGGCTCGATTTACTTCGGCGGCAAATTCGACAAGCTCAAGGAAGTTGCCGAGGAGAACTGGGATCTGCTTGTAATTGATGAGGCCCATGAAGGCGTTGACACATATAAAACCGATGTGGCGTTTGACCATATCAAGGCAAAATACAAGCTGCATCTTTCGGGGACGCCGTTCAAAGCTCTCGCCAACGACAAATTCAGCCAGGATGCCATTTATAACTGGACATATGCCGACGAACAGAAAAAGAAGAGAGAGTATGTACCGGAGCCGGGGTCAGACAACCCGTATGCAAAGCTCCCGCAGCTCAACATGTTCACTTATCAGCTGTCTGAGATGGTTGATGCAGAAGTCTCCGCCGGAATAAATATTGACGGTGAGAACAGAGAGTATGCTTTTGACCTGAATGAATTCTTCTCTACAAAGGGAAACGGGTCATTCAAATATGATGAACAGGTTGATAATTTCCTAGACGCTCTTACAAGTCAGGAGAAATTCCCGTTCTCCACTCCGGAGCTCAGAGATGAGCTTAAGCATACACTGTGGCTGCTTAACAGAGTCAGCTCGGCAAAAGCATTATACAACAAGCTGAAGAAGCACCCCGTATTCAAAGACTATGAGATTATACTGGCAGCAGGTGACGGCAAAATTGATGTTGACGATAATGCTGAAGTTGAAGACAAGGAAATCAAGAAGGCATACGATAAGGTAACATCTGCCATCAAGAAATACGATAAGACCATCACACTCTCAGTCGGTCAGCTTACGACCGGTGTCACAATTCCGGAATGGACTGCGGTATTGATGCTCTCTTCTCTCAAGTCCCCTGCTCTCTATATGCAGGCGGCATTCAGAGCACAGAATCCGTGTACTTTCCGTATCGGGAAAACGCAGTACAGAAAAGAGAATGCTTATGTTTTCGACTTCGACCCTGCTCGAACCCTCTCGATTTTCGAGCAGATTGCCAACGGACTTTCCGGCGATACATCAGGAGACAAAGGCGATTCCGATACCCGCAAGAGACATGTAAGGGAGCTGTTGAACTTCTTCCCTGTAATCGGAGAAGACGAAGACGGCGAGATGATTGAACTTGATGCTGAAAAGGTCTTGTCTATCCCCCGCAAGCTCAAGAGCGTCGAAGTCGTCAGACGAGGCTTTATGTCAGACTACCTCTTCCAGAATATAGGTCATATCTTCAATGCCCCATCCACCGTTCAGGAGATGATTTCAAAGCTGCAGGCTTTCAAGCAGCCCGACTTACCTGATACAGAAGGACTCGAACTTGACGAGAATGGAGATGTCATAATCGACGAGGAAAAGGTCGTCGGAACCGCTTGCGACAAATTCGGTGAGAAGATCTACGATAAAGAACAATTGCAAAACGATCTTATCGATATTATCTCTGACCAGGAAGAGAAAGCATCTGAAGAAAAATCAAAGTCGGAAGAACAGCAGCATCTGGATCTCCTTCTCGATAAATTCAATACCGGTATAGTAAAACCCGCTCTGGAGACCGCTGATAAGGAATATGGAGAAGAATTATCCAGTTCAGAAAAAAAGAAACTCGCACGCAATATAAAAGCGCAGAGTGAAGGAGTCGTCAAGAAGCTTGTCGGCGAACATGAAATCCAGAAGAAGATAATTGAAAAAGAAAGAAGTGAACGCCTTGAAGAAGCTTCCTCTAAATCAGAAATTGAAAGAATCAACAAAGAATGCGATGAAAAGAAAGAAGAAGCCAAAATAGGACTTGAAAAAGCTCTGACAGAAGCTGTAACTCCTCTTATGAAAGATATCGGCGAGACTATTGTTCTTGCAGCAGAAACAAGTAAGAAGGAAAAGCAGAAGGAGGAAATCAATTCCTATATCAAGGACCATCTCAGAGGCTTTACCCGAACTATTCCATCATTCTTAATGGCTTACGGTGATGAGAATACACGTCTCAGCACATTCGAGAAGAATATTCCGGACAAGGTATTCATCGATGTAACAACACTCGATAAAAAGGAATTCATTCTTCTCAGAGACGGCGGCAGTGTTCCAAACAAAGAAACTGGCAGGGATGAGCCGTTCGAAGGTCATATCTTCGATGAGGTTGTCTTCGATGATTCTGTAAAGGAATTCCTCAAAAAGAGAAGCGACCTTGCAAACTACTTTGACGAGAAGAGCAAGGAAGACATCTTCAACTACATTCCTCCGCAGAAGAACAACCAGATTTTCACTCCCCGCCAGGTTGTAAAGAATATGGTTGACATGCTTGAGAAAGAAAATCCCGGCTGCTTCGACGACCCCGAAAAGAGCTTTGCCGACCTCTATATGAAGTCAGGTATGTATCTTGCTGAAATCGTCACAAGGCTCTACAGAAGTGAAAAGATGAAATCTCTCTATCCGGACAACAAGGAAAGGCTTAACCACATTTTCTCTAAGCAGGTCTACGGCTGTGCTCCGACAGAAATCATCTACAGAATATGTATCAGTTATCTGCTCGGCTTCAGCGAAGATATCCATATCGACAAGCACAATATCAAGTTATGTGACACACTGGAACTTGCAAAGAAAGGAAATCTTGAAGAAGAGCTTTTGAAACTGTTTGACATGGCAGATGATGATACTGCTGCATCAAAAGACAAAGGAATGTGGAGATGTCCGAAGTGCGACAAGCTCAATGAAGAATACCGCACAAAATGCAAACGATGCGGAATGAGGAAGTCCCTGTTTGAGTAAGCAGTCCAACTGCTTACCCGGGATATTTCTCTGCTCAATAATATATAGTCCTACCCCGGTAAGGATAGGACTATATCTTTCATCAAGCTGTCTTTCTCAGCCAGCGTTCGCTTTACTACCTTTAATCCGGACCATGATAGATAGGACCGACACCGGTAATCACATTGTCGCCGACTACAAGAGTCGGAACACTCTTTATTCCGTACTTCTGTGAAAGAGCCGACTGAGACTCAGCATCGACGAGAGTGTAATCAAGGCCGACATCAGATAATGCCTTCTTGGCACGTGGACAGTTAGGACAGGACTCAGTTGTGAAGAGGAAAACCTGACTACTCTTCTCACCTTCTTTTTTACATACCTCTTTTTCCCTTTCTCGGGTGCTTAAGATGTCTTGCCTGCAGTAAATAGCATGTTAGACGACGTAAACGAGGCAGACGGCACAATTTCGATTTAGGCGCCCTGACGAATTCTCTCATCTAATCTTGAGTTGCAGAAAAAAGCCGGCTCAAAAGATTTCTTTGCTCCATAACATATCCAAGAAAAGATTCCATGGCAGAAGAAGAATACCGTCTTCTGTTGTTCTTGCAATACTGTCTCTTGAGACAACGATATATTTTCTGAAGATGTTTTCTTCTTTCAATGCCCTGAGCCCCCTGAGATCATGCTTTTCGTTAACAAGTTTTGTCGTTTTTGTTTCAATTGCGATATCGTCACCAATTACAAAATCTACTTCAAACGAAGACTGTTGAGTACGCCAGTAAGATAATATTTCTTTAGAGTTGTTGTAATCGAGATATGCACAGAGTTCCTGAGCAATATATGTTTCAAACAGTTTTCCATATGCTGTATCTGTATCGACAAGGCTTTCTAAACCGAGAAGGCTACGGACAACTCCTACGTCAAAAAAGTAGAAGCGTTCAGTATCAACAGCTTTTCTTTTTTTTGTTTTTCTGTATGGGGGTACTGAAAATCCAATCAGGGTATCAAAGAGGATACCGTACCACTCAGTAATGGAACTACGACTCATCATTACATCACTTGCAACGTTTGAGTAGTTGATTTCTTCAGCGTTTGTCAGAGCTGCAATTTCCAGAAAATGTTCAAATTTGGGAAGTTGTCTCACAAGTCCCTCTCCGGCAATTTCTTCGGTTAGATAAACGTTGATATAATCATCAAGGATATCGTCAGGATAATCCGAAAGGAATGCAGAAGGAAGGAGCCCATATTTCAGTATTCTGTCGAGAGTAGGATGACTTTCTCTTATTTCTGACCAGACAAAAGGATGTAGAATCATTTTACCAGCTCGCCCGCCGAGAAGATTTACGCCCTGTTCTTTTAAACGTCTTGCACTGGACCCCGTAAGGAGAAACCTGATATCAGTCTCTTCAATTAGAGAGTGGATTTCGTCAAGCAACTCCGGAACTTTCTGAATTTCGTCTATAATTACGAGCCCGTCATGAATCCTTTTTGTTTCGATTTCATCTCGGAGAACTCCCGGATCAGTCTGGCAACGTCTTCTAATACGCGAGTTAAGAAGCGACCAGGAAAGTCTTATATCGTCGTGGATTTGATTTTTCAACAGGAAGCTCTTACCTGTTTGTCTTGGTCCGAAAAGGAACAAGGATTTCTTTTTCAGCCTGCTCTGAATATCAATAATACGTTGAATATAATTTCCCATAATTCACCTCTATACTGATATTATATTATGATTTTCGCGATTACTACCAGCGATTTTTCAAGAAAAATGCGATTACTACCAGCGATTTTCGTATTTTTCCAGTTAAAAGCCTTGTAATCTAATTTTTTGCCATCAGAGCGAAAAAGCGTTTTACTGTCAGAGAAGAGAGAAAAGATATGCAGAAGACACTATGTATGTCACATATGAATTTTAACTACTCCGTGGGCTCTGCCCTGGCGCAGTTCAATAACAGATTGCCAAAGCGGAAAGAAAAGACCTGCACTCCGAAGAGAACAGGTCTAAATCGCTTATCAGTTAGAGGCATAGCTCAGCCTGCATTGGCCTTGCTGCCCTTAATCCAGGCAAGCACAGGGCCCACACCGGTAACAACTGTGTCTCCGATAACAAGAGTCGGAACACTCTTTATGCCGTATTTCAGGGCAAGAGCCGGCTGCTCCTCGGCATCAACGAGAGTATACTCAATACCAGCATCTGCCAATGCTTTCTTAGCACGTGGGCAGTTGGGACATGTCTTTGTCGTGAAGAGAAGAACAACGTCATTCTTTTCACATGAAGCAGTCTCCTCAGCCCTGTTTTTCTTCGGGTGTCTGAGCTTCGATGCCGGGATATCGTACTCGCGGCGCTCCTTGAACTCTTCGCTCTTTCCTACGTTCCAGTTCTGCACCGGGCGGTAATATCCTGTGATACGGGAGTAGATTTCTGTCTTTCTTCCGCATACCGGACACTTGTAGACTTCGCCTGCAAGATAGCCGTGTTCCTGACATATCGAGTAGGTCGGAGAGAGCGTGTAGTACGGAAGCTCGTAGTTCTCCGCGATCTTCTTCACAAGTGTTGCCGCAGCCTTCCAGTCGGGGAGTTTCTCTCCGAGGAAAGTATGGAATACCGTTCCCGATGTATAGAGAGTCTGGAGCCTGTCCTGGATGTCGAGAGCTTCGAAGACATCATCTGTGTATGATACGGGAAGATGCGAGGAGTTCGTATAGTACGGACTCTTGTCATCCGACGATGCCGTTATAATATCGGGGAACTGCTCGACGTCGTGCTTGGCAAAGCGGTATGATGTGCTCTCCGCGGGAGTTGCCTCGAGGTTGTAGAGGTCGCCGTACTGCTCCTGGTAATCGGAGAGTCTCTCCCTCATGTGGTTGAGACATTCGATTGCAAACTCCTGTCCCCTTTCGTCTGCTATATTGCATCTCAGCCAGGAGGCATTGAGACATGCTTCGTTCATACCCACAAGGCCGATAGTCGAGAAGTGGTTGTCGAATGTTCCGAGGTATCTCTTGGTGTATGGATAGAGGCCCTCGTCGAGGAACTTCGTGATGACCGTTCTCTTGACCTTGAGAGAGCGTGCTGCAACATCCATGAGATGATCCAGCTTCTTGTAGAAGTCATCCTTGTCCTTCGAGTTGTATGCAAGTCTCGGCATATTGAGTGTGACGACACCGATGGAACCTGTGGACTCGCCGCTTCCGAAGAAGCCGCCCGTCTTCTTTCTGAGCTCTCTGAGGTCGAGGCGCAGGCGGCAGCACATGCTTCTGACATCGCTCGGCTGCATGTCGGAGTTGATGTAGTTCGAGAAGTACGGAGTGCCGTACTTGGCAGTCATGGTGAAGAGAAGTTTGTTGTTCTCGGTCTCCGACCAGTCGAAATCCTTGGTTATCGAGTATGTCGGAATCGGGTACTGGAAGCCCCTGCCCTCGCTGTCGCCGTCGATCATGACTTCGATGAAGGCACGGTTGACCATGTCGATCTCCTTCTGGCAGTCGCCGTATGTGAAGTCCATCTCCTTACCGCCCACGATTGCCGGCATGTTCTTCATGTCCTCGGGGCAGACCCAGTCGAGTGTGATGTTCGAAAACGGTGCCTGGGTTCCCCATCTCGAGGGGGTGTTGACTCCGTAGACAAAGCTCTCGATGCACTTCTTTGTTGCGTCGAATGAGAGATTGTCTGTTCTGACGAAGGGAGCAAGGTATGTGTCGAAGGATGAGAAGGCCTGTGCGCCCGCCCATTCGTTCTGCAGTATTCCGAGGAAGTTGACCATCTGGTTGCAGAGGGTTGCAAGGTGCTTTGCAGGAGATGAGGAAATCTTTCCGGGAAGTCCTCCCAGTCCCTCCTGGATGAGCTGCTTGATCGACCAGCCTGCGCAGTAGCCTGTGAGCATGCTCAGGTCATGGAGGTGGAAATCGCAGTTGCGGTGTGCAGATGCGATCTCATCATCGTAGATCTCGCTCAACCAGTAGTTTGCCGTGATTGCCCCGCTGTTGGAGAGGATGAGACCGCCGACGGAGTATGTGACCGTGCTGTTCTCCTTGACTCTCCAGTCATTGAGCCTCAGATAGTTGTCGACGACGCTCTTGTAGTCGAGTGTCGCACTCTTCATGTTCCTGATTCTCTCCCTCTGCTTTCTGTAGAGGATATAGGACTTGGCGACATCCTCGTAGCCCGCCTGCGAGAGTACTCTCTCGACGGAGTCCTGGATGTCTTCGACGCTCACCTTCCCGTCGGTGATCTTCGACTGGAAATCGGCTGTCACCTTGAGTGCGATGAAGTCGACGACATTCTCGTCGTACTCCTTCTTTATGGACTCGAAGGCCTTCTTTATTGCAAGAGAGATCTTCTGTATATCGAACTGAACTTCTTTACCGTCACGCTTAACAACATGATACATTTCTTCTTTCTCCTTAGGTAGGGGAAAAGGTATCACAGGTTTTTTCTCTTTGCAAGTGCTAATATACTGTATAAAGTGGTGTTAATATACTCACTACGCTATATGTAGCGTAATTACCTGTCCCGTATAGATACACATTCTATATAACTTTTTAGTATTTCCTTGTAGTTTTCAAGGTCGGAGAGTAAAGGGGTCGTAAAACCGTCCGAAATGGTATCTTCCGACGGGACAAAGGATTGCAGGAAGTACCTTTTTGCACCCTTTATTGTTTCACCGATTTTTTCAAAATTTTCTCTGTGGTGTAGTTCATTCACGACCGTCGTCCGGAATTCGTAGTCGACCGCATCCGAAAGCAGGAAGTCGATACTCTCCCTTATGAGGGACGTATCTGTATCGACACCGGAGAGGAGCGAATATTCATCGAGGCTCGTCTTTATGTCCATCGCAACATAGTCTACATAGCCGCTTCTGACGGCAGCCTTCAGAACCGACGGCAGATAGCCGTTTGTGTCGAGCTTCACGGAGTAACCGATCTCCTTGATCCGAGATAGGAACGGTATGAGATCGCTATTGATGGTCGGCTCCCCTCCCGTGACGACGACGCCCTCGAGCATCCTGTGCCTGCGTCTGAGGAACGAAAACACCTCGTCATCGGGGATGACAGGCTCACCGGCGGGATTGAGAACGAGGCTTCCGTTCTGGCAGAAGGGGCAGCGGAAATTGCATGCACCCGTAAAGAGGATGCACGCACATTTTCCCGGATAATCGACAAGCGTGAGTTTCTGAAGACCGTGTATTATCATTTCTTCTTCCTGTTCTTCCTTTCTGCATCACGCTCTGCAGAGAGGCGGAAGAAGTCGGCCATCGTTCCGCCGTCACTCGGAGAGGAAGATGAATACGAGTAGGAAGATGATGTATTTCTTCCTCCCTTCTCCCTCTCGTCCCTGCGGTACTTCTTCTTGCTCTCCCTGACGACTTCGACCTTAGTCTCGTAGACAGCAGGAGAAGCGACCTTGACAGCGCTCTTCTTTATGACGACCTTCACCTTACCGCCTTCCGTCGTCACCGTCTTCTTTGCCGCGTGTGCTGCACCGCATGTCAGCTTCGTTCTTACAAGACGCTCCTCATACTGACACGAGAGTGTCTGGCAGATGTAGTGGATGGAGCCGTCTCCGTCCTGGGCCTTCATCATGTCGCGTCCGCAGTAGGGGCACTTCTTCGTGTCCTGGAACTTCGGCTCGAATACAAGCGTGGACTTTTCGACAGAGGAGACGAGATCCGAGGCCATCTTCTTTATATCTTTTATAAAGAGTGAGGGGTCCTCCTTCCCCTTACTGATTCTCTCCAGTCTGCCCTCCCATACTCCGGTGAGTTCGGGACTTCTCAGAGTCTCGGGTGCGAGCCTCACGACCTCCCTTCCCTTCGCTGTCGGCACAAAGTACTTTCCGCTTCTCTCGACGTAGCGGTTCTGTACGAGCTTCTCGATTATGTCGGCACGTGTTGCAGGAGTTCCGAGTCCCGATGTGAGGTTTGCCTTGAGAGTAGTATCCTCGACAAAGCGTCCTGCATGCTCCATCGCACTCAGAAGCGTTGCATCGGTGTATCTCTCGGGGGGAGTCGTACTGCTCTTCTTCACCTTTATAGATATTATCTCAAGCTTGTCTCCTTCCTTCAGAGTCCTTATAAGCGATGTATCGTCATCGGTCTCGACGGGGAGTATGGCCGACTTGAAGGACACACTCTGCGAGACGCTTCTGAAGCCCTTTCTCAGGGGTGTGGTGAAACGTGAGAGGAAGGTCCTTCCCTCCACATCCAGCTTAACTGTCGTCGTCTCGTATGTATAGTCTTCTCCCAGCACCTCTAAAAACCTCAGGGCTATGAGGCGCCACAGCTTCTTCTCGTTCTCGCTGAGGGCCTCCAGCTTCACCCTCTCCTCGGTGGGGAGAAGTGCATGGTGGTCGCTGACAAGAGAGGCGTTGACGAACCTCGGATTGTCCTCCCGGAAGCCGGTCTTCAGATATTCCTCCGCCACATACGAGAACTCGGTTGAGAGAAGCGCCCTGATCCTGTCCCTCAGCGTCGGGATTATATCGGGGGTGATGCACCTGCTGTCGGTACGGGGGTAGGTCACTATCTTATGTACTTCATAGAGTCTCTGGAGTGTGTCGAGAGTCTCCTTTGCCGAGAAGCCGTAGGCGATGTTCGCATCCTTCTGGAGCTCGGTAAGGTCATAGGCAAGCGGAACCTCCTCTCTCTTCTCCTCCTTCTCAATCGACACGACCCTGCCCTTCTTTCCCTTCCATGTCTCCATCTCGGAGGCCAGAGCATCGTCCTGGAATCTCACGCTGTTCTCTTCGGGGTAATAGGAAGCGCTGAAAAGGCCGAAGGATGCACGTGCTGAATAGTAGAAGGCGCCGAGGAAGGCCTCTATCTCGTCCTCGCGCTGTGTCATGAGGGCAAGGGTCGGAGTCTGCACCCTCCCTGCGCTGAGCTTTGCATCATAGTAGCATGTGAGTGCACGCGTGACGTTCATTCCGACATACCAGTCGGCCTCGGCCCTGCACTCGGCTGCATGATAGAGGTTGTCGTACTCCGAGGATGGACGGAGATTCTCAAAGCCCTCCTTGATGGCCTTCTCCGTCTGGGAAGATATCCAGAGCCTCTCGCATTTTCCAGTGTATCCCGCAGCCTTGAGAATCCACCTTGCGACAAGCTCCCCCTCCCTTCCGGCATCGGTTGCTATGACAACTGATGATATGTCGTCACGGCACAAAAGCCTTTCAATTACATCATACTGGTCCCTCGTCTCCCCGATGACAGTCTCATCGAGCGAGTCGGGAAGCATCGGAAGGTCTTTAAGGCTCCAGCGCTTATATCTTTCGCTGTAGTGCTGGGGCTCTGCGAGCTCCACAAGATGGCCCAGGGCCCATGTGACGACCCAATCCGTTCCTTCTGTATATCCAGTGCACCTCAGAGTGCATCCCAGGTTCTTTGCAATTTCTCTGCCGACTGACGGCTTTTCCGCAATAACGAGTTTTTTCATACCACGGTATTCTACACAAAGACCACCTAAAAGGAAATACAATCCGGTTGACCCGAAAGAGTCTCGGGAATATACTCTAGGTAATCTTTCTTTAAGGAGAAAAACTATGGCTTATAAGATTACTGATTCATGTGTCGCTTGCGGAACATGTGCCGGCGAATGCCCGGTATCTGCTATCTCCGAGGGCGATCCGATCTACACAATCGATGAAAACGCATGCCTCAGCTGCGGTACATGTGCATCTGTCTGTCCACAGGGTGCAATCGTCGAAGACTAAGTTTCATAAACTTAATCAAAGCTGTCCGGAAACGGGCAGTTTTTTTCTGCATTCATGTGCTATAATACATCTGTATGGCATACGACGAACTGACTCAGATACTAACGGTATCTCAATGCAACGCACTCATCAAAGAGTCACTTGACGAGATGTTCCCCCAGATCATCGTAAAGGGTGAGATAAGCGGCACCTTCTTCCGCCCCAACTCAAGCGGCCACTACTACTTCGATCTCAAGGACAGCGGAGCCTCCATCTCCTGTGCCGTCTTCCGCTCCAACACACGCGGCCTCGAGAAGTTCTCTGTGGGAGACCTCGTCGTCGCGACAGGTCATATCTCGATATATGAAAAGACGGGGAAGCTGAGCTTCATCATCTCAAGAATGGTAAGGGAGGGAGACGGCGTCCTCCAGGCCCTGATCGAGAAGAGAAAGCTCTACTACCAGAACCTCGGATGGTTCGATCCGCAGAACAAGCCCCCTCTTCCGGAGTCGATAAAGAAAGTCGGGGTCGTCACAAGTGCGACAGGGGCCGTCATCCACGACATTCTGGACGTCACACGGCGCTCGGCCCCGTCTCTCGACATCATACTCTTTCCATGCGCCGTGCAGGGTGAGGGAGCCGAGGAGACGATCGCTTCGAGGATAAGACAGGCAAACAATTTCGAAGCATGCGATGTACTCATAGTCGCCCGCGGCGGCGGGAGCCGGGAGGATCTCATGCCCTACAACGAAGACGCAGTCATAGTCGCGATACATGAATCGAAGATCCCTGTCATCTCCGCAGTGGGACACGAGAGCGACTGGTCGCTTTCGGACTACGTCGCCTCTGTCAGGGCGGGAACGCCCTCGATAGCGGCGGAGATCGTCACGAAGGATATACTGGAAAGGCGTAACTCATTTGCTTCAATCCGTAACACGATGAACCTCGTGATGGAGAACAGGATAACAAGGACGAGAAGTCTCATTCCCGACACGGCTGTCATCGACTCCTTGATGAGAACAAAGCTCGACAGGGCCAGAGGTATAGTCCCGTCGACATCGGCGATGAATCTGATTCTCTCGAACAAATTCCAGAACGCAGAGATGCGCTTCTCTTTCGGAGAGGACGCACTTAGAGGTTCAATGGAAGAGAAGATCCGCGGGGAGAGAAGAAAACTCGAACTTCTCTCGTCTTCGCTGGACCTTACACTGCCACACATCGTGGAGAGCGGCCGCAGCGTCATCGAAGACTACAGAAAGACAGCTTCCCTTCTTCTCAAATCCAGCATCACATACTACAGAGAGAAGGTGAAGAGCGGAAAGAAGGAGATTGATGCCCTCAGCCCCCTCGCCGTACTCAGCCGGGGCTTTGCGCTTGTAACCGACAGAGACGGAAAGGTCATAACAAAAGCAGCAGGCGTCCGCAAGGATGACGAGATAAGAATAAGAATGCAGGACGGCACGTTTGAGGCCGCAGTGAAGGAGACGATATGAGCTTTGAAGAAGATCTCAGAAGAATGGAAGAAATCACAGCACTCCTGAAGAATCCGGAGACAGGACTCGAGAGAAGCGTGGAGCTTTACGAAGAAGGGAGTGCACTTGCCTCCAGGCTCAGCAAAACACTCGACAAGATCCAGCGCAGGATCGAGAAGGTGACGAGCACGGACGAGGATGAACTCGAGACAGTGCCCCTCAACGATAAAGGAGAGGAGGAAGAAGAACTGCCCTTCTGAGAAACTCTGACGTCATCTACAGCATGACGCCCAGTTCTGCTCCGATAAAATCGGAAAACTGTCCGAGTTTGTACTTTTCTTTCTGCTTTTTTCCCGATTCTTGAAAAAAAACCTGACAAAATCCCGAGAAAAACTGCTTTAAATATAAACCTGAATTTCCAGAAATTTGACACGAAAACTCTTTAAAACTCAGGTCCCTTCCTTCTTCGGACGGCCAGGTTTTCGCTTTACTGGTGGGTGTGTTTTCTCCC
>CAVFZO010000060.1:0-12904 GCA_963626925.1 Clostridium sp. AM49-4BH | reverse complement strand
GTAAAATGGACAAATTTGTTTGTCTATTTGGAGAAATAATTAGATAGCATTAACATCATGATGATCCTTCTGATATGCTTTTCCTCACATCAAGTATGATGAGGACTAGCGTGACTCCGAGAAGTATATGTCCGATTCCCGCCGCTCCCGATATCATCCCGCTCGCTGCGGATGAGAGATCCGCTTCCAGAGTCTCGAGTATTCCCTTCACAAGGAAAACAACGGCCGTCACATTGAGGCCGGCGTTGTAGACGATGATTCTCTTTTCTGTCTTCTCTGAGGTGAATGCAAAGTTCTTCTCGAGTATCAGGAGAAGAAGAAAGAAGAGCATTCCCAGTACAAGGTAATGGGTGTGGACGACGGCGAGTACTGTCTTTCCCGTAAAGCCGTTGAATTTCGTGAATTCACGGTAGAATACACCCACCCCAAGCCCCAGGACGGTGTAAAGAAGTGAAAGGTTCATGTAACGTTTCATAGTTTTCTCCTTTTTGTCTAATTAAAATGAACAATGTTCAGTTTTGTCTCTTTTTCTTTTGTCGTGTATTGGCCTGTCAATACAGTGTGCGTCTTATGATTTCGATTACGCTTTTGGGATTGTACCGGCCCTGCGTTATGTCCGATAGTATTACTGCAAAGATGACGGACGCGAAATCGTCTGTCGTAAGATTTTCTGTGAACGCTCCCTCTTGTATCTTTTCGTCACTCTCGAGGGCCGCCTTTATGCTTTCTTTTATGTGATTCTGAGTTCTTTCCATCACTCTTGAGGCATCTTCCTTCTCATCTTCCATGAAAGAGAGAGAATGGAGGGTGAAGAAGAACGGGTACTTCTCTGCACCCTTCTCCAGAGATGAGTAGATTTTCTCTATGAGGGTAACGATGTCACCCGAGGGTGTGCATATCTCTTCATCGTGGAAGATATCCCTCCATATGCTTTCGACAACGGCCTGGGTGAGCTCGCTCTTCGAGGAAAAGTAGTTATATACCGTCCCCAGAGATACCGAGCAGGATGAGGCAAGTCTGCGGATATTCACACTGCCGATTCCCTCCTTTCTCACAATCCGTCTCGCTTCTTTTAATATTTGCTCTCTGGATGTTGCTGCGTTATTCATGATAAACTCTCAAAATGAACAATGTTCACTATAAAGGTACACGCTTCTGCTGTCAAGGCCGCATCCCGGTACTTTCCGGCCTTGCATCTGTTGTTACAGGGTTCGCACTCCTTCTTATAAGGACAAGACTCGAGTACATCGACGAGGAGGGAATTCTTCACGAAAGCTTCTGTCTTGTTCCAGCCGCTTTTCTTTTGATTGCGGCCGGAACTGCCTTATTGATATTCTCCCTTCTACGGACACTCGTCAGGGAATGAAGTACAAGAGGTAGCTGCTCTCCCCTGCCGTCGGATGCTGTCCCTCCTCATCCCAGTCGGCCATGACGGACTGGAAGAATTCGGACGCCGTCTGCCTCTCGGGAATGAACGCCGTGTAGCCGTTGACTTCCTTCTCGACTGTTATGTCGACGACAGAGCCGTCGTCATCGATTGTGTAGAAGGGAACTGTTATCGTGGTTGACTCTTCTGCAGAGAGCTTCCACCCCAGTTTCGACAGAACCGCAAGGGTGAAGGCTCCGTGGTCCTCATAATCTCCGTTGTCGAGCTCAACGCCGTACTCCTCGCTCGTCTCCTCCTTCGTCGATGCACTCATCACCTCGATATTGACTGCGTGGTCGTACTCGGAAGCGTCGAGGTAGTCGCTGAGATCGTCTGAAGCGAAGCCGGAGAAGCAGGAGTCGAGGATAAGGACGGAGTCGCACTTCAAAAACGAGAGGGCAACATAAAGCATGTACATCTCGAGGCTTGAAGAGTCCGCATAGTAGTTGTCGTATGTGTACGCCGTTGCCAGAACTCCCGTCTTGTATGTGTCACTGCTGCTGTCCATCTTTTCCGCGATATCGAGTATGGTATCCTCGTCGACATCGAGACGGATAAGGGTATCCATGACACAGTCGGTTATGATGACGTCGAGTTTGAGAACTTCCTCCATCTCTTCGGATGTGATTCTTCCGTCCTCGAGGTACGGCTTCAGAATCTTCTCCATCGAGAGGCGGGTGAATGCATTCTCGCTTCCGCCGTGGCCCGAGTAGTAGACGACGAGAAGGTCGTCGTAGTCGAGATCGGAGGAGAGGAGTATCTCATTGAGTATGTTTTCCGCCGATGGATACAAGGGCGTATCCTTTATGTCGAAGAAGTCGAATTCGACGCTTCCATCTCCCGCATCAACTTCTGCCAAAGCGTCGTAGAGGGCGTCGAGAATCTCCGCATCGGCAACTCTGTCCCTGATGAGGTATGTCTCGTCATCAAGCTCGTATTCCACCGCATCCTCTGAATCGGGATTGAGAGAGAGGAGTATATCCTCGACTTCGTCGACGAGAGCTCTCAGATTATTCTTCGAGGAGACTGTGATCTCTATGTAGTAGTCGCCCTTTCCCTCCTGGATCATCAATACGCTCTCGAATTCGACCCCCTTGGCCTCCATTACGTTCCCGAGTGCCGCCGTCATCTGATAGGCGTCGTTCAGCGTTCCGTAGAGAAGCATCTCCTCGGAGGGGGAGTTTGCATAATCGAGTCCGATACTGATCAGACGGACCTTGTCGGGTGTTGCCACAAGGGTGAGTAACGTAAGAAAACAGAGTACTGTATATATCAGTCTTTTCATCATGAACCTCAAAATTCACAATACTATATACAAAGAACGTCCTTCTCGTCAGCACGGAGGCTCCGAAATGTAAAAAACAAATTCCGGCACTCACTTCCTTCACCTTCCCCGTCATCCCTCTCTGATGGACATCAACATATCCGCTCTTCTGCCGTGAGTTACATCCATTCCGTCTCATCAGGCCGCTTTTCAACTCCCGATTTTCTTCTCAGCTTTGTTTCTCCGATTCCGATAACAGGTATTATCTGTGCACATTTTACACTTTTTCCTCGGAAAAAATGTTTTGAATTTACATTTTTTCGGAATTTAATGCTCTCCGAGAAGGACAGTCGAAAAGGCGACGGCTGTTGACAAAAGTCCGAAAACGTACAAAATAAGTACTAAATCGGACAATGACATGTTTTCTTCAAGCGACTTCAAAAGATACAATATCCTTGCCTGGGAGACCGACGCCCTCTATCATGCGATATCACTCGAGTTCGGACTGACGGACAGCGCAGTCAACATACTCTACCTCCTCTCATTCGAGGGCGGTAGCTCGATGCTCGGCGACATCGTGAAGTATTCGGGCTTACAGAAGCAGACCATCAACTCCTCGATGAGAAATCTCGAGAAGAAGGGAATACTTACTCTCGAGCCCGTCGACGGAAAGAGCAAGAAGGCCGTCCTCACTGCCGGGGGAAGAGAGCTCTGCCGGAAAACGGTCGACAGGCTCATCGAATGGGAGAACAAGGCCATGAGCTCCTTCTCGAAAAGGGAGGTCGATACTTTCCTCCTTCTTATGGAGAGGTACCTCAAGTCGATGAAGAGCAGTCTCGATGACTACCTTGTCGAGAAAATCGAGGGAAGATCATAACGCCTTCCCCGCCAGCTGATTATATTATACAGGAGTCTGAAGGTGCAGCTCAGTATTACTGACAGATTTAGTTATGCGCGCTTACTGCGCTTTACATTTCCAAGCGTCGTCATGATGCTCTTCACATCCGTCTATGTGATAGCAGACGGCTACTTCGTTTCAAACTGGGTCGGAAAGACGGCACTCGCCGCAGTCAACTTCGCCTACCCCATCCTCATGATCCTCGGGTGCATCGGCTTCATGTTCGGAACGGGGGCATCGGCTCTCATCAGCAAGAAACTCGGAGAACAGAAAGAGAAGGAAGCCGGTGACATCTTCTCATTCATCGTCGTATTCTCCCTCGCCCTCGGCATTATTCTGACTGTTCTCGGACTACTCTTCATTGACAGGATACTTTCCCTTATGGGTGCTACCGGAGAACTTCTCGAGATGTCCTCCATATATGCAAAGATCATCGTCTCCTGCCTCCCCTTCTACATACTGCAGTACGAGTTCCAGTGTCTTTTCGTCACAGCCGACAAGCCCAGACTCGGCCTCTGCGTCACCGTCGCTGCGGGGATGACGAATATCATATTCGACGCCCTTCTCATCACAGTTTTCCATATGGGAATCACAGGAGGAGCAGCTGCCACTGCCCTCAGCCAGGTCGTCGGAGGACTCATTCCACTCGTCTATTTCATGAGGAAGAACTCCTCACGGCTCTCTCTTTCGCTTCACTTCTGTGTCAACTGGCGTAACCTCTTAAAGATTGCGGGAAACGGCTCGAGTGAATTTTTAAGCAACGTTGCAGCATCCGTTGTAGGTACAGTCTACAACCTCCAGCTTCTGAAATACTCGGGAGAGGACGGTCTTGCCGCATACGGCGTCATCATGTATGTGGGTATCATATTCGTCTCGCTCTTCATCGGCTACTCTGTCGGCTCGGCGCCTGTTATCGGGTACAACTACGGAGCGGGAGATACGGCACATCTCAGGAAGATTATAAAGGAGAGCTATGTCATCATAGCCGCTGAGTCTCTGCTGATGTTCGCCCTCTCGCTCATCCTTGCGCGCCCTCTCGCCCTCATCTTCGTATCCTATGACAGGGCTCTCATGGAGTTCACGATACATGCCTTCATCCTCTACTCGATATCCTTCCTCTTCTGCGGTTTTTCGATGTTCGCTTCCTCGCTCTTCACGGCCCTGAACAACGGCCTTGTATCGGCTGTCATATCCTTCATGAGAAGTCTCGTCTTCCAGATAGCATGCGTGCTCGTCATCCCGCTCCTTCTCGGTCTCGACGGCATATGGCTCGCCACAGTCTTCTCGGAGCTGCTCTCCCTCATTCTGTCGTTCTCATTCGTCTTTGCACTCAAAAAGAGATACGCCTATTGAGAAGGAGATCCCGTCAGAAGAGGTCATCCATCAGGATAACATTCGTGAAGATGTAGCTGTACTCGTTTTTCTGGAGTCCGAATGTCGTTATCAGGGTGCTTCTCACCGTGCTTTTCTTCGCTATTTCCTTCTTGAGCATCATCTCCCTGTTCATGAGAGTTTTGCAATAATCTCTGTCGACAATAAACTCCCCGCTGTAGAATTTGAGCTCGCACATATTAACGACATTATCGGCGCGGCTGATCAGGAGATCTATCTGTGTTCCTTTTCCATCATCAGCACGTTTCGTCCATTGAGAGACTGTCGTTATTACACCAGTAATGCCGAGAGCCTTCTTTATTCCGTCGATATGATTGAAGCAGACATTCTCGAATGCATATTCCCTCCATGACGAGAGACGCTGAGACGATATGTTCTGCTGCCAGAAGCTGTCGTTTCTCTCCCTCCTGCCGTTCACGAAATGGAGGCAGAAGAGACAGAATGGATCTATAAGCTTATACCGCTACTGTCTTTCCCCGCTTCCGAAGGGAAGATATTTCATGACAAAATTGCCTGCAATCAGGGCTTTGAGAAATCTCGTGATTGTTCCTCCGTCGGGAATCTGGAGCGTATCGACTATCTCTTTTCTTGTGTATCCCGTATTTCTTCCGGCTATAAGAGAGACTATCGACTTCACCCTTTCCGGATCTTCAAAGACCGATGAGAAAAGCCTGTCATACTCATCCTCGAGTTCTGCGTTCCTCCTGAAGAAGATGTCGTCTATATTCTGGGCAAGGCTTTTTTCTCCGTCAACATATCCCATGTAGTACGGGATTCCTCCGAAGATCATGTAGCTCTGCACTATGTCATAACGGGAGAATCTGACATTGTTCTCCCTGTAGAACTCTTCACATTCACTGAGCGTGAAAGTCTCGAGTTTCATCTGGTATGTTATACGGTTATATAAGCCCCCGTGTGCATTTATGAGATTGTCGAAGACCCAGGAATTCGCACTCCCCGAAACAATGACCATGAGATTCTTTCTGTGACAGGCCCATGTATTCCAGAAGGCCTCGAAAGCAGTCATGAAAAGCGAACGCGGAGTATCCATCCACGGCAGCTCATCGAAGAAGACAAGCTGACGCGAACCGTCGTCTCTTTTCTGCAGATGTTTCTCCAGAAGGAAGAAAGCATCGAGCCATGTGAGAGGCTTATCACATTCATCCATCGCGTGAAGGACAAGTGAATTGTAGAAATGATCAAGCTGCAACCTCAATAGTCCCTTCGAGTCAGTACAATTCGGAGCAAGACCCGCATGACGGAAAGTAATGCGGTCATCTTAGGGTCAATATCGAACTGTTATCCTCTTTTTCGAAGAGCAGCCTCATATTCCAGTCAGCATGCGTGCTTGTCATCCCGCTCATTCTGGGCCTTACGGCATACTCTCGCCACAGTCTTCTCGGAGATGCTCTCCCTCATTCTCTCGTTCTCATTCGTCCTTGCACTGAAAAGGAGATACGCCTGCTGAGCGAAGGACAACAACGTTTTATCTGGAAAAAACGAGGAATTTTCACCCCATTTTTCCATTTTGTTCGTCTGACAACCTTTCAACACTGATCTCAGCTCGTTTCCCCGTAGCCGTCCGGATTCTTCTTCTGCCAGTTCCATGAGGAGAGGCACATGTCATACAGGTTGTGCTTTGCTTTCCATCCCAGTTCCCTCAGTGCCTTCTCGGGCGATGAATAGCATTCTGCAATGTCGCCGGGGCGGCGGGGAGCTATTTCATAGGGAATCTTCACGCCGCTTGCATCCTCGAACGCATGAACGACATCGAGTACCGAGTAGCCCTTCCCCGTTCCGAGGTTGTAGATTGAAACTCCCGCATTATCCTCAATTGCCTTAAGGGCCTTCACATGGCCCTCTGCAAGGTCCGTGACATGGATGTAGTCCCTCACTCCTGTGCCGTCGTGTGTCGGATAGTCGTTGCCGAAGACCGAGAGATGGTCTCTCTTTCCGACAGCAACCTGCGTGATGTACGGCATGAGGTTGTTCGGTATTCCGTTGGGGTTCTCGCCGATGAGTCCCGATTCATGAGCTCCGATGGGATTGAAGTACCTGAGAAGAACTACGTTCCAGGGCCTGGGGTCTCCGGTTCTGACATCTGCAGTGTGGAGGGAAGTGAGGATATCTTCAAGCATGCTCTTCGTCTCGCCGTAGGGGTTAGTGCACTTTCCCTTGGGGCACTTCTCTGTGATTGGTATCTCGGCCGGGTCTCCATATACCGTGGCGGAGGAGGAGAAGATGATATTCTTGACGCCTCTCTTTCTCATCACGTCGACAAGCGTCAGCGTCCCCGTGATGTTGTTGTCGTAGTACTCCCAGGGCTTGATAACACTCTCTCCCACGGCCTTGAGCCCGGCAAAGTGTATGACTGCATCGAAGGCATTTTCGCTGAAGACCTTCTCCAGGTCCTCACGTGCTCGTATGTCAACTTCATAGAACGGGATCTTTCTTCCCGTTATTCTCTCAACCCTTCTCAATGCCTCGGGGGAGGAATTGGAGAGATTGTCGAGAGCTGCCACGCTGTGTCCCGCCTCTGTAAGTGCTATTACTGTATGGGAACCGATGTAGCCGGTACCGCCTGTTACGAGAATGTTCATCCTTTCCCTCCTTATCTGACGCCCTTGAAGTAACCCTTCTGGCGCAGTGTCTCGACTATTGCTTCCACTGCCTTTTCCGCCTGTGTCTGCTCTTCGGCTTCGCTCATGACTCTGATGACGGGCTCCGTGCCGCTCGACCGCACGAGGATGCGGCCGCATCCGTGGAGCTTCTTCGTCTCGTCCTCTATTTTCTTCTTCAGATCGCTGTCATCCATGACGCTCTTCTTGTCAGATACCACGACGTTGACGAGCACCTGTGGGTAGTCCGTCATATCAGAAGAGAGCTCGAAGAGGCTCTTTCCCGTCTTCTTCATCACCGAGGAGAGAACGAGGGCTGTAAGTATTCCGTCGCCGGTGTTGAGATAACGGCTCAATATTATGTGGCCCGACTGTTCGCCTCCGATGATGTTGCCGTGCTCCATCATGTATTCGTGGACGAAGCGGTCTCCGACCTTCGTCTGCGTATACAGAATACCCTTCTTCTCGAGAGCCTTGTAGAGCCCCATGTTCGACATGACTGTCGTGACGACGGTGTTTGTATCGAGTTCGCCGTTATCCTTGAGGTATGTGCCGAGGATATAGAGGATCCTGTCACCGTTTATGACGGCTCCCGTCCTGTCAACTGCTATACAGCGGTCGCTGTCGCCGTCGAATGCGAATGAGGCATCGAATCCCCCCTCTACTGTCGCCTTCACGAGTCCCTCGATATGTGTCGATCCCGCATTCTTGTTGATGTTGGTTCCGTCGGGGGTGTTGTTGATGACGCTGACATCGGCTCCGAGCCTTCTGAAGACAGAGGGCGCGAGGGCATAGGATGCGCCGTTTGCCGTATCGAGAAGAATCCTCAGTCCGCTGAGGCTGGTCTTTATGCACGAGGAGAGGAAGCCCGAATACATTATCCTTGCATCCATGTAGTCGATGACGCGCCCTATCCTGTCACGCTCGGCAAGAGGCAGGTCCCCGTCCTTGACGGTGTCCCTGTCCATATACTCCTCGACCTTCAAGAGAAAGCTGTCGTTCATCTTCTCTCCCAGCGACGAGAAGAGCTTGATGCCGTTCTCGTAGTAGGGATTGTGGGATGCGCTGATCATGATGCCGCAGTCGAAGAACTGCGTTCGTGTGATATAAGAGACGCTCGGCGTCGTGGTTACGTGCATGTTGTATGCATCGGCTCCCGATGCGGCGATTCCCGCCAGCAGTGCATACTCGAGCATGTAGCAGCTGAGACGGGTGTCCTTGCCCACGAGAATCTTCGCAGAATGAGGACCGCGCGAAGACGAATAATACCAGCCCAGGAAGCGCCCTATGCGGTATGCGTGGTTGAATGTGAGTTCTACGTTTGCTTCTCCCCTGAAGCCGTCTGTTCCGAAATATTTCGGCATCTTATCTCTCCTCCTTTCCTGTTATGTCATCTTCGTTTTTGAATATCGAACAGGCCGGGATTACGCCCCTCACCCTTGAAAGCGGGTAGATGTTGGTGTGTACACCGATGACGGCACCGGGGCAGAGCACGCTGTTGCACCCCACTTCAACCCAGTCGCCGAGAAAGGCTCCGACCTTCCTCCTTCCGCTTACGACCTTCGCACCGTCCCGGTCGCGGATGACAACGTTACTCTTGTCAGACTTGACGTTTGATGTGATGCTTCCCGCACCCATGTGTGACTTGTAGCCCAGTATGGAGTCTCCGACATAGTTGTAGTGCGGAACCTGCACCGAGTCCGATATTATGACGTTCTTGAGTTCGACTGAGTTTCCGATGACACAGTTCTTTCCGACAAGGGCGCTCGAACGGATGAAGGCACAGTGTCTCACCTCCGTTCCCTCCCCGATTATGCACGGAGAGCCGATATATGCCGAGGGGAAGACGTTTGCCGTTTTATGTACCCATACATTCTCGCTCAGGAGAGTATAATCATCACCGAGGGTCTTCCCGATCTCGATTATGAGTTCCTTTATTCCCTCCAGTGCCTCCCACGGATAGCGGAAGGAGTGGATGTAGGCGGATGCAAGCGAGTGTCCTTCCTCATAGAGCTCTTTTGTTGTATATATCATTTTTAATCCCCGGTTTTATCTGTTTTCGTGAAAAAATGTACCACACTCAAAAGCGTAATACAACGTATTTCTTCCCACTCTCCGGTCGCATCAGGGTCTCAGTGTCGTCAGGGGAAGCACATAAACTCCGTCGCTTCGGGTGTATGCGGCAGCCGCCATA
The DNA here is from genome assembly GCA_963626925.1 of Clostridium sp. AM49-4BH. Classification (GTDB taxonomy): domain Bacteria; phylum Spirochaetota; class Spirochaetia; order Sphaerochaetales; family Sphaerochaetaceae; genus Ornithospirochaeta. The sequence goes on along the minus strand of CAVFZO010000060.1, from coordinate 3,112 downwards.
CCAGATACTACGGCCAGGAATGCAGGCTTGACCTCAATCTTTGCCGCAATCCTCTTCAGATTCGCCGCCGCACTCTCTACAACACCTTCATACCCAAGCTTGATTTCCACAAAGCCGAAGCGGCCGTCACTGAGCGAAAGCACGGCATCAACCTCATCACCGGAATATGTCTGATAATGAGAGATATATCCGTCCTGTGACTCGATGTAGACTCTCAGATCATGACAGACCAGACTCTCAAAGAGAAAACCAAGATATTCAAGATCATTGATTAGATTCTTCTCTCCGGCTCCCAGCATCACGCATGCCAGGGATGTGTCTTCATAGTGTCTTTTGACAGCTGTCTTGAATCTCTGCGTAGTTCTGAAATCGGGGCAGAAAATCTCCTGTTCGTTGATGAGATAGAGCGAAGAAAGTACATCCAGATACCTGACGATGGTATCTTCATCAAGTTCTGATGGCGTCCCCCTTCCTGCTGTATCGGCTTTGAGTGTTCTGATAGTACAGGTTGTACTCACATTCCTGCTGAGAGAACGCATCAGACGCCGAAACTTCGTCTTATTGACTTCTGTATCAAGCATGTCGAGTTCAACATCAAAAAGTCGTTCAATATAAGCTCTTGGGATGATGGACGGCTTGGAAGAGGAAAGATTATCAGGCCATCCTCCCCTTACGATATAATGAATAATCTCACAAAGCGTGATATTCCTAACCTTAGTGTGAACGGGTTCATTGTCGAAGAGCGACATAAGTGACACTTCACCGGAAGAATCTCCTGTTTCATAGAGCGTCATCGTCGACATTCTCAAAGATGCGATTCTTCCAGCTCCGCTGTGCCTGATGGAACTGTTCTTCTTCAGAAAAGGCGCAACTGAAGAACCGGTAAGAATATACAGTCCCTTCTCCTCTCTGTCGTCTATGTCAGCCCTGACCATATCCCATACTTCCGGCATTATCTGCCATTCATCGATAAGATGAGGTTTTTCGCCTTCAAATACATAGCTGGAGTCGATGCGGGCGAGGGAAAGAGGATCCGGTTTTCCCTTCCTTGGAACGAAAGAAAAACAGCTCTTAGCCTTTTCGAGGCTTGTTCTTGTCTTTCCAACCCACTTCGGACCCACTATTGACACACAACCGAACAGCTTGAGGTATTCATCCAATTTTGAGTCAATCAATCGAGGTAGATATTCAGTCATGCAATTTATTATATTATAAAATAAATAATTTGCAATAATCAAAATTAGAAATCGGTGTTTTTCAAGCTATAGAATCGGTGTTTTTCAAGCTATAGAATCGGTGTTTTTCAAGCTATAGAATCGGTGTTTTTCAAGCTATAGAATCGGTGTTTTTCAAGCTATAGAATCGGTGTTTTTCAAGCTATAGAATCGGTGTTTTTCAAGCTATAAAATCGGCATTTTTCAAACTATAAAATCATTTATTTGCACGAAAAAGCAAGTTCAAATATCTGTGTTTTGCACGAAAAAGCAAGTCAAGAAAGAGCTCAGCATTCCTTTGTCATGATGCCGATGATTGTTCTGTCAGTCTCACGCATGCCGACAGTGGCGAGCTCGACGATGTTCTTTATTGTATTCTCGACGCCCTTTGTCACGATGCCGTCCCCGGAGAGGAACTCGCTGCGGACCCTCGTCATCTCGAAGCCCAGAAGTCCTGCCTCGACTGCAGACGCAATCTTTGCCGCGCAGCTGGCCTTTGCCCCGTCGCAGATCATGCCGCTCTCTATTGCAAGGGAATTGACCACACAGTGCGCTATCTCGTTCTCCCTTCCGCCGTAGAGGTAGCTTATTCCTGCGGAGGCCCCGCATGCGGCGCTTGTGGCTCCGCAGTATGCGCTTAAAGCACCTATCGACGCCTTGATATGTATTGCCGTCAGATTCGACACCACCAGAGCTCTGAGGAGGAGGTCCCTTTCCGCTTTTAGCTCCCCGGCATATATGATGACCGGTATGGAGACCGTAAGGCCCTGGTTGCCGGAACCCGAATTGATGATCACAGGCTTCTCCGATCCGTTCATCCTTGCGTCCGACCCGGCTGCTGCGTATGCCTTGGCGCGGTTGTTGACGCCCTCTCCGTATGCCGAAAGAAGTATCGAGCCTATATTTGCTCCCCAGCTGTTCCTGAGTCCCTCTTCAGCAATCGCCATGTTATAATCTATCTGGCGCTCGAGAGTCGCTCTCACGTCGTCGAGATTTACAGAGTCAGCAAATTCCACTATGTCGTGTATTGTGAGAAGCTCCCTGCTCTCCCTCCCGGATGATTTCTTGTCCTCATATTCCACGCTGAGGAGTACCTCGTCGTCACGCTCGAGTCTGACGACGTTGGTGTGCGTGCCTGCTATCTCGGCAAGGGCCCTGTGGCAGGAAGAGAAGACCTCGACTATTATCGAGAAGACGTAGGGCCTCGGGCTCGGAGAGACCTTCACCTCATGGAGGCGCAGGAATTCCGTTATTTTCGGAATATCGTCATCTGTGAGAGACGAGAGAATTTCAAGCTCCTTATCACTTCTGCCTGCTATGATTCCCGCCGCAGCGGCAGTCTCTATTCCCTTGCGACCCTTCGTGTTGGGTACGACGACGCTCTTGACGTTCTTTATTATGTTGCTCGATACAGATACTCTCACCCTCTCCGGCGTTCCTTCAAGAAGCGAGGAAGCGAGAGAAGAGCAGTAGGCGATTGCTATCGGCTCAGTGCAGCCGAGAGCAGGAACAAGCTCTTCTCTGAGTATATTCACATATTCACCATATATTCTCTTGTCCATTTCAGATCCCTCAGAACAGTTTCCGCCAGAAGAAGAAAAAACACAAGAAGAATGAGGATTTTCATCATCTGCACCTTCCATCTCTTCTCTATCATCACAGACACATCGCCATATGAACTACCACTCCCATGCGGTAACAAGTTATCCTATGGAAATGGTATCTAAACAGTCGTGACAGTTACCTGTTTCCAACCTCTCGGCTGTCCGTACCGTTATGGCCTCTTTCACGCGGCCACTACTCCCTCATCGGGTCTACTTTTGCGGTTTATATCGCTGAACCATAACGTCCGGGGTTTCTCGAGGTACCCGAAATCCTCTACCTTGTCGAATGCATCC
>CAVFZO010000059.1:8263-12945 GCA_963626925.1 Clostridium sp. AM49-4BH | reverse complement strand
ATTGAAAACCCTCCTGCTCTTCCCCTAAGAAAACAGGAGACAGGAATGGAGATAACCCACCTCATGTTACTCTTCTTTGAAAACTTAGTCGAAGTCCCCCAGCACGCCTTCTTGAAAGGAATGAGAAGAGAAGCGTATTTTCCTGCTACTCTTTTTCAGACCGGCATTCCTCTCTGAAGACGGGGGTGGAACAAAAAAAGCGGTTTGACATCACTCTTTCCGGGGAATACATTTTTCCCTTACACCAGAATGCAGGGATGTGGTAATGGAGGGACTTCGTCACTATCTTGATGATGAACGGAATAATGTTATCGGTGATCCCTCTTTCAGTGCAGGAAGCCGTTTTAGCGGGGAAGAGCAGGTAGTTCATCAAAGCGAAGTGTGCTATCATCATGAAAGGGAAAGGACGAGAGTAAATGAGCCTCTTACTGAAGAATGCGGGAATACTGAGAAGGGTGAACGGAGTTCTGGAATATATCGAAAACGGCTCCATAGGCATTGACGGCACTGTGATAGACGGTATCTATGAAGAAGTCCCCCGAAAGGAATACACAGAAGAGAAGGACATGAGGGGGAAGCTTCTCATGCCGGGTCTTGTTAACGACCACACCCATACGGCGATGGTCCTCATGCGGGGACTCGGAAGCGGCAGGAGTCTTCAGAGCTGGCTCGAGGAGATGTGGGCCATAGAGGACAGGATGAGGGCGAAGGAGATCAGGGTCGGCATGGAACTGGCGCTTCTTGAAATGATAGGAAGCGGAACAACCTCCTTCAGGGATATGTACCTCATTCCGACAGCAGTTGTCGATGCTGTAGGATCATCTGGCATAAAGAGTACGATATCGCGCTGCATAACGTGCTTCAACATCGACGAGGACTACGACACATTCGAGAACGCAATCGGCTCGAAGGCCCTCTTTGACGAATACGACGGTGCATTCGACGGCCGCCTCAGGATAGACTTTGCGGTACATGCCGAATATACGGCGAACGAGAATATCGTCAGGCGCTACAGCGAGGACGCAAAGAAGCGCGGCGCCAGGATGCACATACATCTCTCGGAGACGGCAAAGGAGCAGAGGGAGTGCATCGAACGCTACGGGAAGACTCCCGCCGAATGGTTTTATTCCCTCGGCCTTTTCGATAACCCAACATCGGCCGCGCACTGCGTCCATGTAACCGAGAGTGATATCGCGCTCCTCGGGGAAAACAATGTAAGCGTGATACACAATCCCGAAAGCAACCTCAAGCTCGGCTCGGGAGTTGCACCCGTACCGGAGATGATTGCCGCCGGACTCAACGTCTCCCTCGGCACCGACGGAGCCGCAAGCAACAACAACCTCGATATGTTCGAGGAGATGCACACCGCCTCGATTCTCCATAACGGTGTAAGGGAGGATCCGACACTCATAAAGAGCAGGGATGTAATCGACATGGCAACCATCAACGGTGCAAGAAGCCAGGGACGCTTCGACACGGGAAGCATAGAGAAGGGGATGAAGGCCGACATAATCGCACTCGATCTCTCCTCCCCCCATTCCATCCCGATGCTCGATCCGGTAGCCGCTCTCACATACTCGATGAAAGCCTCGGACGTATCTATGACAATGGTCGACGGCCGCATACTCTACGAGAACGGCGAATACTACACCCTCGACAGGGAGCGCATATACAGGGAAGCCCGGGAATGCACGGCATTCCTGTATGGAAAAAGATGAGAAGGCGGAACCTTCTCATCAAAACAAACAAACAGAAAGAAAAGCTTAAAGAGATTCTGTATTCTCTGCTTCAATGTCCCTTTCCTTTATGTAAAGGGTGACGCGGTCCAGAAACTCCGTCATCGTCATTTCAACAGATGTACTCAGGTCCTCGATCCTCTTCATGCTCGTCGTCAGCTGCGTCTTCTTGAAGAAGCGTGCGAAGTTGCCGACGTCCATGCACATCCTCGATCTTATCACCGACTTCGAGAGTCCCTTCTCGAGCCTGATGATCTCGTGTACCGTGATAAGGTCATCCAGTTCATAGACTACCGGGTCGTCACCCTCCTCATCCATGATAAGACGCAGTGCGTCGCACAGAATAAGGAACCCCCTTATCGAGATACCGTTTCTCAGGCATTCCTGCTGCAGCCTTCTGAAAGTGACGAATTCATGAGATCTGAGGAAATACTGCTCCATCGACAGATGCTTCTTCATACTGACCACGTTATCCATGATCTTTCTGTTGATTCTACCAACATATTCAGTCAATTATGACCTCCGAAAAATTAACGATAAAAAGAGAAGCTGAACAGAATTCAGCTACATCCATGTCAGGAAAGCCCGCATTGTAGTATTTCTTTTTGTTTTTACATCCGATGTCCAATAAAAAATAAGGAATCCGGATTTCCTCCTTACAAACAGTGTCGCACATTCTCAGAATAAAGCAAGTGGCCGGCTTCGATTTTGTCATATTTTTTGTCACTTTTTACTTTTCACTGCAAAAACTTAGGATGATCGTCTGATTTTTCCAGGCCGGAAATCCGGTAAAAAAGACAGCGCTTTTTAATCAGACAAAAAACGGGCGGAGCGCAGAATAAACTATGTAGATAGTCGAAAAGGACAAACTATGTCCGAATCAACAAAGATGCTTTGGGAATTTTATGGGTAACTTCTGCAAAAAACAATAGAGGAGGATTACTAAAAAAGAGGAAGAAATACTGACTCAAATGTAAGGTGAAACACAAAAAGCAGGACGACGGAAAAAACGACAAAGCCGACAGCAGTAAGACGGAAATCTGTCCGAAGAGCCGAAATATAAGAGAGTGTCATACTCCCTATTCCCGCCAAACGGAGCAGAGAAGTCCTGCTCCGGCTGCCTCGGGAGTGAGAGATATCGTCGGAGAGCATCACATTCAGAGAGAAGAAGTTCGGTGACATAGAGAAAAAGGAGGGGAGAGAAAGGGAGGCAGCGAAAGAAGAGAAAGAAGAAAAGAGATGAGAGCGTGAAGAAAGAGAGGAGAGCCGGGCATCGGGGCAGAAGACGACGAACGCTGTCAGTAAAGACGAAGAAAAGCGGAGAATGAGAGAGTACGGGAGTTGCGCTCCCTCAGATTCCCCCTTAAGCTCTTCATATGGGGAAAAAGAAAACAAAGGAAACAGAAAAGAAGGAAAAGGAAAAAAAGAAGGAGAAGAGCCTCAAGGAGGCCGTTGAGGAGCTCCCGGTAAAGAAAAAGACAGCACTCGCCGTTGCACTCGCCGTCATAGTGACAGCGTTTCTTTTCGCCTTCACCTTCACATTCATCAATGCCGTCTCTCCCGAGGAGATAACCGAGGAGGAGTATCTCAGACTCTTATCGAAGCTCGACGGAAGGACATGGGCGGTGAAGAAGGGAGACGAAAAAACGATAGCCCTGTCCCTCTATTCCTTCGAACCCGACGGAGCAAGGACGAAGAAGAGCGGAGAGACGCTTCTTCTCATCCTCTATGACGAGAGAGAGGAGTATACACTTCACTTCACATACAGGGATGACAGAATCCGCGGCTTCATAGGTTCGGATCTCTACTCGCTCTATCATTCAACAGGAAAAAAAGAGACGGGAAGGGCGCTCACACTCGTCAGCACGAAGAACAAGATAACGCTTTACGAGGAATAACGACCGTCCTTATCAGGGGAAATCGAGCTCTCTTCTAGGGTGAATTAGACACAATGTATATGATTAATGAAAGATTGTCGGAAACTCGGCCTCAGAGCCTCTTAAAATGGGCTAAAACTGTCCACTCTCAAGCTCTCTTCAACGGGACGACAAAAGCTTCCACTATGTATGCAGTCAGAGAATATGGAAATATGTGCCTGCTCCTTTCATTGGATAAAGTATTGGATTTTGGTGATACTCTTAACATTCCCCAGGCAGATGAAAGGGAAAGGAAGGTTGAACGCAAGGAGGTGAAGCTCTTCAGCGAAGGTGCATTCAGGGAGGCTGTAATCAATGCTTTCGTGCACAATAACTGGCTTACCGGGGCTTCTCCGATGTTCACCTACTATGAGGACAGAATAGAGATTGTTTCCTTTGGCAGCCTGCCTCCCGGACAGACCAGAGACGGGTTCTTCGAGGGATTGTCCATTCCCGTGAATATGAAGCTGGCTGAAATCTTTCTTCAACTGCATATCAGTGAAAGAAGCGGCCGAGGTGTTCCCAGAATTGTCTCTGAATACGGGAAAGAGGCATTCGATTTCAGAGATAATGCAATTGTAGTTACAATACCGTTCAATCGTCTGAATCTGGACAATGCGGAAGACAGGACTATTCATGAAAAAGGAAGGAGCTGCCCCGTTGCTACTGAAAACCCGTGCGTCAAGAAGGATGCGCTCCCTGCGACAGATGAAAATGTTGAACAAAAGCTGATGAAGATCTGTGCCGAAGCGAAGGGTATTCTGGAAATATCAACGGAGTTGGGATACAAGGACAAAAAGACAGTGAGAAAGTATCTGAATCCTCTCATTGAGAGAGGCTGTGTGGTCAGAACAATCCCTGATAAGCCGAACAGCAGATTTCAGAAGTATTTATCAATCAAATAATCCGTCTCTCCGCCGGGAATGGTCCGCCGCTGTGAGTTTTTGCATAACTCAATCCGTAGATTTCTGTGAAAAAGTAAAGAGATAGTAAAGAACAGCATGAGAGAAGATGTCGCTTAGTGTGTAGT
>CAVFZO010000059.1:0-8253 GCA_963626925.1 Clostridium sp. AM49-4BH | reverse complement strand
GTGTGTAGTAAAGTATGTCGCTGACATGTCATTGTTAAGGGACGAAAAGGTGCAAATCTGATTTTCTGAACAAGTATTTTCTTTCAATTAAAAAAGTTGATAAATAAACATAAACAAAAAACGCTATGTGCCGAAAAATATGGTTTGAAAACATTATTCAAATAGTGGATAATATTTCCCGGATGGGGGTGGGGATACATCCCTTCTGGTGACTGTGTCACCGGTTCCGGGGAATGAAAGAGCAGAAAAGAGTTACCCGGCCATGAGCCCTGACAGAGCATTCAGCCTGCTTTTGTGGGTAATGCAGAAGTCGGGGTGTCAGCTTCTTTTTTAACCACGGAGAGCGGGGGAGGGGGAAGGTATTGCCCTCTGGAATGCACTCCGGAGGAGGGAGAAGAGACGGCCGGAAAACAGGAAAAAGCCCGGAAAGACAAAGGAAAAGAACGACAGTCCTTATAGAGGACGAGGACAAATAAAGACCGCCGGATGTGGCGGCAGAGAAACGGGGGAGAGGGAGACGCAAGGCATTTCCCGCTTAGATATGAACAAGACACGGAAGGGATACACCCGCAGAGTGCTGGTGCTCTATGACGCCATAATCATCGTACTTGCAGAAGTCTTCATGCTTCTCATCTACAAGGGTAATGATGCAATTGCCCTCAGGGATGCGGCAGAGCACGGCCTCGCGGCAATGATTACGGTAATCACGGCGCGCTACCTCTTCCACGTCTATCGTGATATCCTGCGCTACGGCGGCGTCCAGTCATACATCAAGCTCATGTGCGCCGATGCCGCGGCATTCGTCGTCTACTACGTTCTTACGGGATTCCTGCCGATAGCTTCCATCACATTCTCCAAGAAGGTGGCGCTTTTCTCCCTGAACCTCCTCGGGGCGCTCTGCCTCAGGATGCTCTACCGCTACTGCTACAAGTGCGCATCCCCCGACACTCTCAAGGGAAGAATACTCGGCACCCTTTTAAGGATATTCTCGGGAATAAAGAACAACAGGGAAGTCGAGAACAGGGGAACAAAGGTTGCGGTCTTCGGAGCCGGAGACCTCGGTTACTCACTCTACGACGACATATACGTCAACAAGCAGTTTCCGTATGAGGTGAGATGCTTCATCGATGAAGACCAGAACAAGAGGGGAAGATACCTGGGCTCTGCAAAGGTCCTTTCATGGGATGATGCAACACCCGAGACCCTCATAACCGATTACTCCATCAAGGAGGTGATCATAGCTGTCAGCTTCCTCTCACAGGAGAAGCTCAAGGAGATATACGAGCGCTACACGGCATCGGGAATCAAGGTCAAAACCTACGACATAACGGACAACGTCTCACTGACGGGAGGAAAGAGGAAACTCAGGGACGTTGAGATAGAGGACCTTCTCTTCCGCAGTCCCGTCATCCTCGAGAACGAGGATACGAAGGCCTACTACCGTGACAAGGTCGTTCTCATCACGGGAGGCGGAGGAAGCATAGGAAGCGAGCTTTCGCGTCAGATAGCATCCTTCTCGCCGCGCTCTCTCATCGTCCTCGATATCTACGAAAACAGCGCCTACGAGCTCGAGCAGGAACTGAAGATGAAGTACGGATCTTCTCTCGACTTCCATGTCGAGATATGCTCGATAACGAATAAAGAGGCCCTGAGAAGGGTATTCGGGAAATATGCAGTCGACATCATAATAAACGCCGCGGCGCATAAGCATGTCCCCTTGATGGAGAACAACCCCTCCGAGGCCGTGGAGAACAACGTATTCGGCTGCAGGAACCTCCTCAGTCTTACAGAGGAATACGGAGTGGGGCGTTTCATGATGGTGTCGACAGACAAGGCCGTCAATCCCACAAACGTGATGGGAGCGACAAAGAGGATGTGCGAGATGATGGTGCTTTCGGCGGCAGGGCAAGGAAAGGCCGTCTATTCATGCACGCGCTTCGGCAACGTCCTCGGCTCCGCAGGCTCCGTTATCCCGCTCTTCAAGCGCCAGATACTCTCCGGAGGCCCGGTAACAGTGACGGACAGGAGAATCACAAGATACTTCATGACGATCCCCGAGGCGTCGTCTCTCGTTCTGGAGAGCGGCGCAATGGCACATAACGGCGAGCTCTTCGTTCTCGATATGGGAAAGCCCGTGAGAATCATGGACCTTGCCCGGAATATGATTTCGCTCAGCGGAGCGAAGGGAATCGAGATAGTCGAAACGGGACTCAGACCCGGGGAGAAGCTCTACGAGGAGCTCCTCATCAAGGGCGAGACAATGACAAAGACGGAGAACAACCTCATCTTCATCGAAAAGGACGAGCCACTGGCGAAAGACGAGATAGAGCGACGCCTTGCCGTACTCGAGAGGGCAGTCTCTGCTCACCTGGGAGACGAAGGTGTGAAGGAAGCCCTGAGAGAGGTGGTTCCTACATACAGGACTCCCGAGGAAGTCAACGGAAAAGCAATTAGTTCCTTATAATCAAATACAAGAGATCCAGCTTCAGGGAAGAACAAGACATGAAAAGAAAATAGATACTCCTTACGCTTGTCGCAGTTGTTGCCTTTCTTCTCATTTCCTGCAGTGAGAGTGTGACGTACTCTTCGGTAGTCGTCATATCTGACGGCACAATTGTTGATATGGTCGTCGTAAAGGAAAACAGCGTCTACACATTGCCGGAGAGCCCCGAAAGGGAAGGATATACATTCAGCGGCTGGAAAATAAACGGCGGTGATGACATCCACTACGCCGGGGAAACAGTCACAGTCACCGGCAACACGAGAGTGACGGCAGTCTGGACGAAGACGACGCCGGAGACGGTTGAAAAGTGCATGGTGGTTGCCGTCTTCGACAACGCTGTCGTCGACATAACATTTGTGGATGAAGGAAGCGTCTACACGCTTCCCTATGTCACAAGAGAAGGCTATGTTCTCGACGGCTGGAAAGAAAACGGAAAGGGAGACACTTTTACTCCCGGAAACGGAATCACAATCTCTTCAGATACGACAATAAGGGCCGTCTGGAGAAAAACAGCAACAGTTACATTCGACACAGGCGGAGTGAAGGATATAGAGCCTGTCGCCGTACCGGTTGGAGAAAGCGTCAATGAACCCGACAGCCTGGATAAGAGCGGATTCGACCTCTCCTGGATAAAGGAGGACGGAACAACTTACTCCTTCGACAGTGCAGTAAAAAAGAACATCACACTCACTGCGGTGTGGAAATACCATGAATATAATATAGGTGATACAGGACCGGCCGGAGGATATATTTTCTACGACTGCGACAAGGACAACGAGAGCGGCAACGCAGACGGCCTGAAGTCAGAAGAATGCGGATGGCGCTACCTCGAGTCTGCTCCGAAGGCCGTGGAACTCCTGTTGTCGACATGGGGGTCCGACGGTGATTTTGATACGGCATCCGGCATAGGAGAAGGAAAGAACAACTCTGAAAAGCTCCTCGAAGCAGCGGAGAAAGATACGTCACTGTCATTTCCCCTTGTCAGAAAATCCGATGAATATGTTCTGAACGGCTTCGATGACTGGTTCCTCCCCAGCATAGATGAGGTGGATGCAATCAGGGATACGCTGGGCGAAAAATACAAGAGCAATTTCTTTGCACCGCAGATAATCTGCTGGTCCAGCACAACAAAAGACACAGATAAAGCGTATATGCTGCCTTTCGAAGTCGTTACACCGATGGCATATTCGCGTTCAACCGTACCTTCGATATCCTCGGCAACAATAATATGCATACATGTAAGGGAGTTCTGAGAGAGGAACCGGGTTAGACCATGAAAAAGGCAATTCCAACACTGACAGCTTTATTACTTTTCGCCATTCTCTTCGTATCATGCGAGGTGGACAAGAATACGGTGTACATCTTCTCGGGAGAATCTCTCATAGATGTAGCCTTTGTCGAGGTGAACGGGAAGTACACACTTCCCCGGAGCCCCGAAAGGGATGGATACACATTCAGCGGCTGGAGAATAAACGACGGTGATGTTGTCCGCAATGCCGGAGAGGAAATCACAGTCACCGGCAACACAAAAGTGACGGCAGTATGGATACGGCTCTGCACCGTCACCTTCGATATGGACGGAGGGCTCGAGCAGAAAGCTCTTACCCTTGAGGAAGGACAGAGAGTCCCGAAACCAGTACTTGCAGTGAAAGCCGGCTATGACTTATCCCGTTGGGTGACAGAGGACGGAGACGAATATGATTTCGCAACTCCCCTCGAGGATGACATCACAATCAGGGCGGTATGGAAATACCATGAGTACAGCATAGGGGACACAGGACCTGCCGGAGGGTATATCTTCTACGACTGCGACAAGGACAACGAGAGCGGCAATGCAGACAAGCTTGAGTCTCGGGAATGCGGATGGCGCTATCTTGAGGCTGCTTCAGCTGCGGCGGCACCTACGGCAAGCTGGGGAGATGAAATAGAGGTAAGGACAGAGCCCGCAATAGGAAAGGGAAAGACCAACACAGATAGGCTCCTGAGATATATCGAGTACAACCCGTACTATTTCGAAGCAGCGGAGAAGGCCGCAGAATACACATCGAACGGATATGATGACTGGTTCCTTCCGAGTGAGAAAGAACTTCTTGCGATATTCAGTATCGAGACACTCAAGAAGATTTTCAGAGATAATTACTGGTCGAGTACGACAGACGAAAGCACAGCGGGGGATTGCAAGACAGTGAAGGTCTGTTCAGCTTCGTCGGGATCGCTTTCAAAGAACCGTAATCTCTCTGGCAGTACTATCATTATAGATTCCTTTTTCATCCTTCCCGTAAGATCCTTCTGAAGATAAGAGAGCATCATCTTCCGGTAAGCATCAGAAGAAGAATCCGGCAATACGCTGTTTGAGCAGGATAACGACGAGAGCGGAAAGAGAAAGGCAGAAGGCGGGAAGATTAGCGCCCTCTTGCAGCCTGGAACTTTTCGATGCATCCGTAACATGACACGATGTCATCACGGAGCCTCAGGAAGCACTCGTGGGTGATCCTGCAGTCCTGGAGAGCCCTGTGAGCACCCTCATACGAGACGCCGTAGTAGGCCGAGAGATCGGAGAGCTTGTGGTGCGGAAGAGTTCCCAGAACGGCACGGGAGAGCCTCATGGTGTCGGTGAAGTCGTTGGAGAACGGACTGGCGAAGAGACGAACCGAGTTGTCGTATATGAAGTTGATATCGAAATTGACGTTGTGCCCGACGATGTGACTTGAGCCGACATAGTCCAGAAAGCGGGGAAGAACATCCTCAATGGGTAAAGCAGAGAGGAGCATCCCGTTCGTAATCCCCGTCAGCGACGTTATGAACGGACTGATGGGAAAAAGCGGATTCACAAGCGACGAGAATGAGGACGTGACGGAGTATCCTTCGACTTTCAATGCCGAGAGCTCGATGATAGCATCGCTGTATGGAGAGAGTCCCGTCGTCTCGATATCGATGACGACATAGTCAGAAGGAAAAAGAAGAGTGCTGGCGCCTTTTGCGCACCGTCTGTTACCGCGTTCCATGGAGTAAGTATCATCGATGGGCGGGGGATTGTAAAGAAGAGGAGATGCTCCTCTGAAGATAGCGTAAAAGAGGACAGGCCCTGAAGACTTATGATAGAATTACTCATGCCCTGCAATGTAGACACATCTGAGCTGACAACAGGCCGTAGAACATATCCCATCGTAACGGGACGAATGAATCATGAGGAACCGAGAATATGCCGTCACAGCGGAGACTGACAGGCCTTATAGATTACCTTCTTCAGGAGAATACCACAGAGACAGAGTGGCTTGAGTTCAAGTCGAATTATGTCTCTCCTCAGGATACAGGGGGAATATATCTCGGCTTTGAGTAACGGCGCTGCATTGAAAAGCAGGCCCTTCGGCTATCTCATATTCGGAATCGATGATGTTACGCACGAAGTAAAGAATACAACATACGATTTCCAGAAGGAGAAAGTAGGAAACGAGAATCTTGAAAACTGGCTCAGAAGACTCCTCAGTCCCGACATTCCGTTCACAGTACATACGGTTGAGTATGCAGCAAAGCACAGAGTTGTTCTTTTCGAAATACCGGCAGCATACATTCATCCCACATCTTTCGCCGGCAGGGATTATATCAGGATAGGAAGTTACAGGCAGGACCTCCATAGATATCCCTCTGAGGCGAAGAAGCTTTGGGAGGCACTCAACCATACATCATACGAACAGGCTGTGTCAGTCAATCAGAATCTTCACTTCACCGAAGTGATGATGGTTGCCAGAAAGAGGGGAGTCGACTTTTCGGAGGACAGATTCAACACCCTCCGCATGCTTGACTCAAACGGAAGATTCAACAACCTTGCACTTCTTCTGAGCGACGAGAACCCTCATGTCGTCAAGTTCGCTGTCTATAAGGATGACAGTCTGAACTTCAGCGTAAAAGAGGAGTTCACAGGCTCATGGCTCCTGATGCTCGATCAGGCGTTCAAATATGTGAATCTGTACAACACCACAAGTGCAACAATAGGATCAGAACTTGCACGCACAGAAGTACAGAGCTACCCTGATCCGTCGCTGAGGGAGATGGTAGTCAACGCTTTCGGACATATGGATTTCTCGTTCCCGTCAGATATAAAGATCGAGTTCTACAAGGACAGGGTCGAAGTCTCGTCGCCGGGCTCGATATACAGAACAACGCTCGAGGAGGTCCTCAAGGGGAAGCAGTCATTCAGGAACCCGAATCTCATATTCGTTCTCAGCAAATTTAAATATATAGAAAACTATGCAACAGGCATCAGACGTACAAACGCGGCATATGAGAAAAGCGGATTGAAGCCGCTCTACGATGTAACCGAGAATTTCTTCACGGCAATACTTCCGAATGTGAATTACAGCAGAATGTCTTCCGGGAAAAGTATTTACGAGGTGACCCCCCAAGTTAATCACGACGGGGATGATGCGGTAATTTTTGAAAAAATACTGGATTATTGCATTACTCCAAAATCCGGGAAGGACATTCTGGAGTACCTTGGGTACAAGGACAGAAAGAATTTCAACCAAAGATATCTCAAGCCGATGCTTGCTGAGGGAAAACTGACCGTCACAAAGGAACAGAAACATAGCAAACGGCAGAAGTATGTCAGCGTGAAGGCCGGCCTCTGAGGCTCGTCTGACGTCCGGCGGACGGAGACAAAACCTGCAGAAAAACATCTTTTCTCCTGATTTTTACCCAGGAGCAAAAAATATTCGGTGAGAGAGGGGAAATACTGTATCATGCAGGTATAATATCTGTGATGATAAAGACAGTCGGAGGTAATTGCCTATGCTCAGCATTATTTTTGGAAAGATTGATGGTGTTGTATATAACACTTCACTCTATTTCAAAAATCAATTTTCGCAGGAATGGCTTGAAGATAAGTTCGTACAGAACATGATATCAGATGTAGACTCCTCCAAGGTTTTGAGCAGTCATGCAATAGAGAGTCCTGTCATGGGAATAATTCCTCCTACTTCTCTTTCGGGTGGAGTCAAGACTCTGATATTGATTGATAAGATGCCCTCTAAGCTTTTCAATGCGTCCAATTGCGGTGACAACTGCGCTCCCTGGCTTTTAAGAATAGGTGCAGAAAAGGATGTTACGATAAATCTCAGGCACATCATGAACTTCGGAGATGATGAATTTGAGATACATGTAGTCAATACTGAGGAAACAGTACATGACATGGCGTCACTGACTTTGATTGCCGGGAGGTATGTATAAGAGTGAAAGGGACCTATCATGACATTGTGCAGAACCGGTATCTGAAATATTTGTAGAAATCTGAAAGATTTTATTCCTTTACATGGGGAACATGAGTATGAATGAACCTGTGGGTATGATCGAGATCGTAGATTTTTCTGATTGGTTTCCTTATGCCGGGTTTTCTGCTGGAAGTGGAAGAAGTGAAAAACAATGGCTTCAGTCACCAGATGGAGAGATAGGTCTTTTCAAGTATCCCAAAGTCGATCCTATATCCTCAGCAGTCACCACAGAGTATATTTCCGAACATCTTGCGCACAGAATAGGTGAAATCATTGGAGTTGAGACCGCAAACATTAGTATAGGAACTTATAATGAACGTATCGGCTGCATGAGCCATCTTATCAACAAGAGCGATGAAGCGATTGTGGAAGGAGCCGTTTTTATTACTGGTAAACATCCTGATTATGATTTGGATTTGATGCGGGAAACAGGAAGTGGAAGGTATTATTGTTTAGATCATTTTCTGGAGGTGAGTACAGAAG
>CAVFZO010000058.1:0-13014 GCA_963626925.1 Clostridium sp. AM49-4BH | reverse complement strand
CAAAAACATAATCATTCCGAAGTGCTTTCCTTTGACGACTTACGGAACACTTCCTTACATCATCCGGCAGACAGCCCGATTCTTTCCATATATGGTGAGAAAAGCATGAACATGGATTTCTGTCCCGCTTTATGTACGCTTTTCGGGATATTTGATTAAACATGCAAAAAAGGTGTTTCATCCAAGTTTCCTATGGGTTTCCGGCTGAAACCTGAAATAATCTTTGTGTTGAATATTGCTCTCCTCCGGCTGCCGGTATTTTTGTGTTCATATTTTTCTCTGTTCGTCTTATCATCGTGTGTATGGACATAATGAAGATAAAGGGCGTAATCAAAAACTATGACTGGGGAGGAAAGGATTTTCTCCCCTCTCTCTTCGGTAGCCGGGACGGAAAGTGTCAGGCTGAATACTGGATGGGAACACATCCTTCTGGAGAGGCTGAGACGGAGAACGGTGAACCTCTTTCCGCTCATGCGGGAAGGCTTCCGTTCCTCTTCAAGGTACTGAGTATTGCCTCCCCGCTCTCTCTGCAGTGTCATCCGACGAAAGCGCAGGCTGAGGATGGCTGGAAGAGAGAGAAGGCTCTGAGAGAGAGCGGCGGTGAATACAACTACAGGGACGACAACGAGAAGGCCGAGGTGCTTTCGGCTGTTACTCCTGTTACTGCGCTCTGCGGCTTCAGAAGCCTTGATAAGATCAGATTGTCGCTTTCCTCTGTCATTCCTGTCTCCTACGGCAGGTATTACGGGAGCCTTGAGTCTATCAAGGATATCTTTCTTTCGTCATTTGCATTTTCCGGGGAAGTGAAGGATGAAATACTCTCTGAGCTTTCTTCTGCCGTTACATCCTCCCCCGTTCCTTCGATGAACGGTGAATACCTTACCGGGTACGGAATCGTCAGGGAAACTCTTGAGAAATACCCGGGGGATATCGGGTCGGTATTCCCTCTCATGATGAACGTCATGCACATAAGGCCTTTCGAGGCTGTCTACCTCGAGCCCGATACTCTCCATGCTTATATAAGAGGTAACGGGGTTGAACTCATGACTGCATCCGACAACGTCCTCAGGGGAGGGCTGACATCAAAGAGAGTAGATATCCCGGAACTCGAGAGAATCATGAACTTCGATTCCATTTATGCGCACTGCACCGGAAGAAGGGGAAAGCTGAACGGCGGTGTCTGGTACACTACACCCTCTGATGATTTCACTCTCGGCTATGTGGATAAAGACGAAGCTGAGATTGTTCTTCCCCATGATTCCATCATCCTCGCCATGGGATCATCCACTGTCGGCAAAGTTGAACTCGGGAAGGGGGAGTGCTGCTATATAAAGGGGTCTGGGGAGAAAGTGAAGATAAAGACCTGGAGTACCGTATATATCGCGACGGGAGGAAGCCCAGAATGGAATATACGGCGATAGATTTCGAAACGGCCTCCGTTCTCCGTGACTCCGCATGCTCGATAGGTCTTGTGCGCTTTAATGAGGACGGTGAAGATATCGACTCATACTACTCGCTCATAAGACCGCCCGTTCTGAGATTCGACAGCGTATGCACGGCCGTGCATCACCTCGACCCCGATGATATAGCCCTGGCCCCGACCTTTCTCGATATCTGGGACGAGGTTTCATCGTTTATAGGTACTAGCCCTCTTGTCGCCCATAACGCCCAGTTTGACATGGGGGTGCTTTCGCACACCCTGCACTCATGGCACCTTGAGTGCCCGGGGTGGAATTACTACTGCACCCTCTCACTCTCCCGTAAGCTCTGGAAGGGCAGGGAGAGCTACCGTCTGACGGCGCTTGCGGATGAAATGGGATGGCACTACGACGCCCACAACGCCCTTGCGGATGCCCTCACATGCGGACGGCTCTTCTCACGCCTCTGCGGCGATGTGCTCCTGAGCGACGAGATGACACAGAAGTTCTTCTCCCGTATCTACAAGAGAGGGGAGAAGCACCGTTTTCCGGAGAAGCTCAAAGCTGTGGCTGATTAAGAACTTTCCTTCTCGTACAGGCCGAGTTTCGTGTAGATAAGAGGACAGATGAATACGACCCAGAGAATGAGGGCAAGGTATGATGCCGTCTGGATGACATAGTGCATCGTCTCGATCCTGTCGGTCCAGAGAATCGTCAAGGCACATCCGAGAAGTATGTCGAGTGCGAAGAGAAGGACTCTCTTTCCCCGGTTCTCCGGTATCTTGAAATCGACATATTTCTTTTCAAGCATTGAAGCGAGGAAGACCCCGGCCCATGCTGCGGAGGAAGCCGCTATATCTTTCCATAGAATCTTGTCGAGAAGGCCTCTGTCGACAAGAGCGGCATCTGTAAAGCCGACGACAAGAAGGACGGGAACGGCGGTGATGCTGATTCTCTTCAGTTTTTCCGTGTTGTCGTAAATGGAGGCGAACTTTTCGACAAAAGATGCCGTTCCTACTCCTACTGCGAGGCCGAAGATGACATCCAGGGGCCAGTGGACCCCGAGATAAATACGCGAGAGGGGTATAAGAACAAGAAGGATTACCGAGAAAGTTCTCACCGCCCTGTTTTTGAAGAGCCTGTAGAGGCTGTAGTATAAAGAGCCTGCGATTGAGGAGTGTCCGGAGGGGAAGGAGTAGCCTGTGGCCGTGCTCTGCCTCAGGGGGATTATCTCGCCGGGATACTTCACCCAGGGTCTCGGGACACGGAAGATGATCTTCAGTATTCCGTTTATGTAGTGCGCTGTCATTGCAGTTGCACCCACTCCGAATCCCTTTCTCTTGTCTATGCACAGGTAGACGAAGAATATGAGAATCATCGTCCAGACCGATTCCCCTAGAAATGAAATGACCTCTGCACAAGAGCACAGAAAGTCCACTCTCAGGCTCTGGAAGAAGAGCATTATCGGTTTTTCAAAGGCAAGTATGGCGTCTATCATTTCTCCGCTCCTTCGCTGTTTTCATTTTTTCCGTCAAGCTCCGAGCCGTAACGGCAGACGAGGGAGAGAACGATGAACATAAGGCCGACTGCGACGGGGCTTATCAGCTCGTACTCGTTTTCCCCGATATCACCAAAGCGGCTTTGGAGGACCATATGGAAAACAGATTTCAATATGACTATTGTTATCGGTATCACGATATTGAGGATTCCGAGATTCCTCAGCTTTTTTGCATTATCCCTGTTGAACGGCGTTCCGGCTCTGAGTTCCGCCTTGAAATACTTTACTGCATACTTCGAGACTATGATCTCCCCCAGTGCGCCGATGATAGTGGAGGAAATGCCGAAGTAGAGCTCTCCGGAAGTGACGGGACTGTCGACGGAGAGAAAATCGTAGACCGTCTTCTCGAGTCCGAATGCGGCTGCGGCGGCACAGGTGAGTGAAAAAACAAAGGCCAGAACAGATATGACAAGCACTATAGTGCTGAGAACCCTCCCGAGCTTATGGAATGTCTGTATTGTCGATAACGCTGTTTTCACTTTCCTTTCCTTATATATAATACACGGTCATCATACCCGAATATGCCGCGTCTGTCTTCTCCCTCTCCGGCATAGCAGACGGCTTTCCGTTATTGACTGATTCCGGAATTTGGTAGACTATGTTGTTGACGATTATAGGAAAAATGTAGAATTAACAGATTCAATTCTTTTCAAAATAAGTAAATACCCTGACAGACTTCAAGAAATATCATCTTTTTGTCAAAAATTTGTGTAATATTGTTGAATAAAAATACATAAAACTGTATATTACTGCCAAGATTTTAGAAGGAGTCTATATTATGAAGAAGTTTCTTGCGGTAATGTTGGTCGCTTTTGCTGCAGCAGCATTCTGTTTTGCAGGTGGAAGCAGTGAAAGCACATCAAGCGAAATCAGAATCGGTTTTATCGGACCGCTGACAGGTGACTATGCCAATTACGGCACACTCTGCAAGCAGGCAGTGGAAATGGCAGTCGAAGAGCAGAATGCCAAGGGCGGTATCAACGGCGTCCAGATCAAGCTTTACGCCGAAGACAGCGAGGGAGATTCCCAGAAGGCTCTCGCAGCTCTCGAGAAGCTCAACAACACCGACAAGGTATGTGCAATCGTAGGACCCGTCCTCACAGGCGAGACATTCGCAGTCGCACCGGTGGCCCAGGCTAACGGCATCGTCTGCATCACACCTTCGGCATCCCATAAGGACATCACAGCAGCCGGTGACTGTATCTACAGAACAACACCTTCCGACGGTCTCCAGGGCGTTGTTGCAGGTAAGTATTTCTACCAGGTTCTCGGCTACAGGAAGATCGCAGTCCTCTATGCAAAGAACGACTACAGCCAGGGACTCTATGAGAGCATGAGCGAAAGCTTCACCCAAGACGGCGGCGAGATTGTAGCCACAGCTACATTCATGGTCGGCGACAAGGATTTCAAGACACAGCTGACACAGCTCAAGAACACAGATGCAGAGGCAATCTACATTCCTGACTACACAGCCGAGATGGCTCAGATTCTCGAGCAGGCTGCACAGCTCAAGGTAGGTAAGCCGTTCCTCTCATGCGACGGATTCCTCAACGAAGAGATCTATGATCTTGCAGGCGATTACACAGACGGTATCGTATACACGGCATCTGCAAAGGTCGAGGAGAGCACACTCGCCCAGGACTTCAAGGCTAAGTATACATCCAAGTACGGCGTATCACCCGACAGCTTTGCAACGAACGCTTATGATGCTTCCTACATCCTCTTCTCCGTCATCGAGAAGGTCGGAACAGACAGGACTGCCATCAAGAACGGCATGAAGGAAGTCAAGGACTTCGTCGGTGTCAACGGCGTCATCAACTTCGACGAGCAGGGTGACCTCGTAGCTTATCAGGGCGTCTACAAGGTTGACGGAAAGACACCTGTCTACATCGGAGCTTACCAGGTTGTCGACGGAAAGGTTGTCGAGGCAGAATAAGAGAGGGTGTTAAAACCCCGGAGGGAAGAGCACCGCTGAAACGGTGCTTTTTCCGTTGGAATATGATATACAGAGAGAAATCTCTTTGGAGGAGACAATGGGATCTGTCAGTACTTTTTTCCAGCATCTCATGAACGGCCTGACACTCGGCGGAATCTATGCGCTCATCGCACTCGGGTACACCATGGTCTACGGCATTCTCAAATTCATTAACTTCGCCCATGGCGATATCCTGATGGTTGGAGCGTACATCGGACTCTTTGTCTTCGATGCACTGAGAGGATCCACCCCGCTCGGAGCATGGTGGCTCGTATCTTTCTTCATTGCCATGGTCGTGAGCATGCTTTTCTGTGCATTCCTCGGCATGGCGATCGAGAAGATTGCCTATAAGCCCCTGAGAAACGGATCCCGGCTTGCTCCTCTTCTCTCGGCAATCGGTATCTCGTTCATACTCTCGAACGGATGTGCGTGGATGTTCGGCACCCACTCGCGTAAGTTCGAATACCCCTTCGACAACACAGCCGTCACAATCGGCGGCGTCGTCATCACCCCCCATCAGATTCTAGTGCTCGTCGTCGCAGTCGTGATGATGGTCGCCCTCAAGCTCTTTGTAGACAAGACGAAGATGGGAAAGGCCATGAGAGCCACATCCCTCGACGGGGAGACTGCGAAGCTCATGGGTATCAATTCAGATATGATAATCTCCCTGACATTCGGCATCGGAAGTGCACTCGCGGCATGCGGCGGTATCCTCATCGCACTCGACTACAAGGTCTATGCGACAATGGGAACGATGGTCGGCCTCAAGGCTTTTGTTGCTGCAGTCGTGGGAGGCATCGGCAACATAACAGGCGCAATGGTCGGCGGCTTTTTGCTGGGTCTTCTTGAAACATTCGGTGTCGCACTTCTCGGCATCCCGTCCGGATTCAAGGACACAATCGCATTCGCCGTCCTCATCATAATCCTGCTTCTGAAGCCGGAAGGACTTCTGGGCAAGGAAGAAAAGGAGAAGGTCTGATGTTCAATTTCTTTCTTCTCATACTTATCTACACCTGTATCTACGCATTCATGTCCATCGGACAGAATCTCATCACCGGCTATACGGGAATGCTCTCGCTCTGCGGGGCGGGCTTCTTCGCAATCGGAAGCTATGCAACGGCAATCCTGACAACGAAGCTCGGATGGTCTTTCTGGGCGACGCTCCCTGTCGCAGCTCTTCTCTGTGCCCTCATGGGCGTCCTCATAGGACTTCCGACACTTCGTCTCAAGGGCGACTATCTTGCAATCGCAACACTGGGCTTTGCAGAGATTGTCAGAAACATAATCAACAACTGGGACTCACTCACCAACGGCCCCAACGGCATCCAGCGCATCCCGATGATCACACTTTTCGGAAAGGCAATCAGCCCCTATACGAAGTACGGCTTCCTCGCGCTCGAGATTGTTCTTCTCGCCCTCTGTTACTTCCTCTATGAGCGTCTTGCAAAGAGCCGTATGGGGCGGGCGCTCGAGGCAGTGAGGGAGGATGAGATTGCGGCGAAGTCACTCGGCATCAACGTGACGAAGTACAAGGTAGTATCCTTTGCTCTCGGAGCAGCGGTGACAGGAATAGCAGGTTCCCTGCAGGCAGAGTTTGTTCTCTCTGTTTCTCCCGGAACATATGTATTCATGGTTTCCATCATGGTGCTCTGCACAGTCGTTCTCGGCGGAATGGGCAACTTCAAGGCCGTCATACTCGGCGCTTTTCTCATCCAGTTCATCTCCTATCTGCCGCAGCTCATCGGGCTCTCGAATATCATTCCGGCACAGGCGAAGCAGATCATCTTCGGTCTCATACTCGTCATAATGATGATTTACAGACCGCAGGGAATACTCGGACGTGAGAAGAGGGACAACCGCAGGGCGGAGAAGGCCTACTACGGGGAGAGTGCAGAATGAGCATGCTTGAAACAAAGGCCCTGACAAGGGAATTCGGTGGAATAATTGCAGTGAACAAAGTCGACTTCAATGTCGAGAAGGATATGATTACCGGGCTTATCGGGCCCAACGGTGCCGGAAAGACGACGCTTTTCAACAACATCACCGGACTGGATACTCCGACAAGCGGAACTGTCACATTCGAGGGAAAGGACATCACGGGACTTCCGGCTAATAAGATATGCCGTCTCGGCATTGCACGTACCTTCCAGAATATCAGACTCTTCAAGGAGCTGAGCGTCATCGACAACGTAATGGTCGGGCGTCATGCGCTGACGGGAAAGCTGAAGAACCGCACCCTCCAGGCATTCCTCTCCTATTTCAATGCCGAGAAGGAGGCGAAGGAGGAGTACAGGGAGGCGATGAAGTGGCTTGAGTTCTTCGGTCTTGAAAACCTCAGAGCGGAGAGCGCGAAGAATCTTCCCTACGGCTACCAGAGGGAGCTCGAGATAGCACGTGCCCTGGCAACCGAGCCCAAGCTGCTCTTCCTTGACGAGCCGGCGGCGGGTATGAACCCTCAGGAGACGGAGGCTCTGATGACCACTATCAGGCGTATCAGGGACCTCGGAATAACCGTTGTCCTCATCGAGCATGACATGAAGCTTGTCATGAACATCTGCGACAACATTACCGTTCTCAACTACGGGGTGAAGATTGCACAGGGAACGCCGGGCGAGATCCAGAGCGACAGCCGTGTCATCGAAGCATATCTCGGAAGCGGCGACGACGATGAAGAGGAGGATGAGGAATGACTGACAGGGAAATTCTCAAAATCGATGACATAAGTGTAAGCTACGGCAACATCAAGGCTCTCAGAGGCGTCACAATGAGTGTCAGGGAGGGCGAGATGGTCGCTCTCATCGGTGCAAACGGCGCCGGAAAGTCGACTCTCCTCAAGGCAATAGTCGGGCAGGAGGGACTCGGGACCGGCTCTGTCTGGTACGACGGAGAGCTCCTGTATTCAGCAGAGAAGCATCATCACAACGTCCCGACATACAACGTCGTCAAGAAGGGCATCGCGCTTGTTCCGGAAGGAAGGCGTGTCTTTGCAGACCTTACAGTCGAGGAAAACCTCGATATGGGGGCCTTCATGCTTACAGACGATGCACTCATAAAGAAAAAGAAGCAGGAGATGTTCGATTTCTTCCCCATCCTCGGAGAGAGACGGAAGCAGAAGTCACGTTCCCTCTCGGGCGGCGAGCAGCAGATGCTTGCAGTTGCACGCGCTCTCATGATCAGCCCGCGCCTGCTGCTGCTCGATGAACCGGGTCTGGGACTTGCGCCCCTCATCGTCCAGGATATCTTCAACAAGCTGAAGGTCATCAACAGGGAGGACAAGGTCACGGTATTCGTAGTCGAGCAGAACGCACGTCTTGCTCTCAAGAGCAGCAATGACGGCTATGTGATGGAGAACGGAGTCGTGGTACTTCACGATGAAGCAAAATCACTCTTATCCAACCCGAAGGTGAGATCTGCATACCTCGGAGAATAAGTATTTGCCTCTTGGCCCCGTGAGGGTTTAGAATTCAATAGGAGCTGAATATGATTATTGAAAGAAGAATGACCAAGAATCCCGTGACATGCGCACCCGACATGTCGATACAGGATGCTGCGGATCTGATGAAGAGGGAACACGTCCATCGTCTTCCCGTCCTCGATAAAAACGGCCGTCTCATCGGTGTCATCTCCGAAAAGGACATCCTGAAGGCTGCGCCGAGTCCGGCAAGCACCCTCAGTGCATATGAAACGAACTATCTTCTGTCGAAGCTTACCGTGAAGAAGATTATGTCCCGCAATCCCGTCACGATATCGAAAGATACGACAGTCGAGGATGCGGCGATGCTGATGATTGACGAGGACCTTTCGTGTCTTCCCGTTCTCGAGGAGGGAAAGCTTGTCGGAATTGTGAGCAAGTCCGACCTCTTCAAGATGCTCGTCGAATCCTTCGGCGCACGTGTCGACGGTACGACGCTGACATTCCTTGTCCAGGACAGGAAGGGAATACTTGCCGAGATAATGGGGAAAATCAGCGAGAAGCAGCTGGATCTCGTGACATGTTCCTGTTTTGAAGGAACCGAAGCGGGGAACAGATTCATCTATATCAAAGTAAGGGGAGTCTCGTCCTCCGAACTTATCGACATCGTAAAACCGTATGCCATCGCAGTGATGGACGTCAAGGAGTCTAAAAAATGAGAAAAATAGTACCGCTTCTGATACTTATCACCCTTTTCCTTCTGACATCCTGTCTTTATGTCGCCGCTCTTGACGACGACACCGACACATATGTCGAAATCTATCCGAAGGAGACGAACTGGATCACAAACGATCTCACCACTGTCTATATAACCCTCGATGCCAATGCCACCACAGGATATGAGTGGGAGGCGTCGATTGACGGCGTAAGCGTCGCCCAGACCTACGAGAACTACACGGCACCGGACTACAGCACGACAGGACTTGTCGGAGTTCCCGGCGTATGGAATGCGCACTTCGAGACGACAGGCTATGACGGCACGAGCTATGTCACGCTCAGGTACGTCAGACCCTGGGATATGTCGGATGTCGCATACACAATCACATTCCGCGTGACAGCAGCCTACGGCATGATCAGTGATGTCACGGTGATGAACTGAGTCACAAGAAAGCAATGAGAGCGGGAGAAATCCCGCTCTTGTCGTTTAAGAGGAAAAGGAGTCCAGCGTATTCAACTCTCAGAAAAAAGAAGTCGCATTACATTATATATTATAAAGCATCCTCTCCGCTTCTGCCGTATAGAGCCTTATTTCAGTTGTATTCTCCCTCTCTCTGTTGGCATCAATCCAGAGTTTTAAGGCATCTATAATGGTGCTGTCAGCAGTGAGTGAAACCCAGTCGCTCTGAAGTGATGATATGGTGAGTATCTCGCCGGGTGTGAATGCGTTTCTTCTTATGCCGGCTGCCACTTCGCCGGAAGTTTTTCCGAGTAAATGCATCGCCCTTTCCCGGTGTTTCTCCCAGCTGTACGGATCGAGCCCGGATACCTCGAGATTCCTTATCTCATTCATGAATGATTCAAATTCCGTCATGACTGCATTCTAGCGGAAGAAAGAATAAAATAAAACAATAAAAGTCCATGCAGAAAAGTGTATGTTTATGCAGTTTCTATACACCAATCTGATTGACAAAGAAGGCCGATAAGCCTATTCTTACGACAATAATTTTCAGCTAGTCTGATATTTGGAGTTATGATATGAAGAAAATTCTGCTCTTTGCTTTAGTTATGCTTCTCTCGCTTTCGCTTTTCGCCGGCGGTTCGTCGGAAAAGAGCGGCGCTAAATATAAGGTCGGTATATGCCAGCTTGTACAGCATGTTGCACTCGACAGTGCCACACAGGGCTTCAAGGATGCACTCAAGGCTGAACTCGGCGACGAAGTCGAATTCGACGAACAGAACGCAAGCGGCGAGGCTGTGAACTGCGCAACAATCATCAACGGCTTTGTATCTTCTGGCGTTGATCTCATCCTTGCAAATGCAACGGCTCCTTTACAGGCTGCAGCATCGGCAACAGCAGACATCCCGGTGCTCGGAACATCTGTCACCGACTACGCTTCGGCACTCGAAATCGACAACTGGACGGGAACAGTCGGAACCAACGTCTCTGGAACCTCCGACCTCGCTCCACTCGGCGAGCAGGCCCAGATGATCAAGGAGCTCTTCCCCGATGCAGAGACTGTCGGTCTCTTCTACTGTTCGGCTGAGGCTAACTCCGTCTATCAGGTGGAAACAATCGACGGCTATCTTACAGCTCTCGGCTACAAGACAAAAAAGTATTCATTCACAGATACGAATGATGTCACAAGCGTCGCACAGAAGGCATCTGACGAATGTGATGTAATCTACATCCCGACTGACAATACGGCGGCATCGAACACTGAAGCCATCGCCAATGTTGTCGTTCCCTCAAAGACCCCCGTCGTTGCGGGAGAAGAGGGAATCTGCGCAGGCTGCGGTGTCGCGACACTCTCGATATCCTACTATGACCTCGGCTACGCTACAGGCGAGATGGCAGTAAAGATTCTCAGAGACGGTGCCGATATCTCCACAATGCCTGTCCAGTATGCTCCGCAGGTTACAAAGAAGTACAATGCTTCTATCTGTTCGCAGCTCGGAATCACACCTCCTGAAGGCTACGAGGCGATCTGAGTATGCTGTCGCTCGTAAATGCTCTGCCGGGAGCTCTGTGTCAGGGCCTCATATGGGGCATCATGGCTCTCGGCGTATATATTACATTCCGTATTCTCGACACTGCGGACATGACGGTTGACGGCTCCCTGGCGACAGGGGGTGCTGTCTGTGTAATGCTGATAAGAAGCGGATGCAGCGCACCTGTTGCCGTTCTTGCCGCTTTCG
Source organism: Clostridium sp. AM49-4BH (assembly GCA_963626925.1). GTDB lineage: Bacteria > Spirochaetota > Spirochaetia > Sphaerochaetales > Sphaerochaetaceae > Ornithospirochaeta. The sequence continues at coordinate 1,735 of CAVFZO010000058.1, read as the reverse complement.
CCGTGGGGGCCGCCGCCGGGCTTGTGACTGCGCTTCTTCACACAAAGTGCGGCATTCCCGCAATACTGGCGGGGATTCTGTCACAGCTTGCACTCTATTCCGTCAACCTCAGGATAATGGGCGGGAAGTCCAATCAGCCGGTATCTGTAGATAAGTACAGTCTTCTTGTATCACAAAGATATGTCAGAACCCTCGGCTTCAATAACCCGATTCTCCTCGTTGTTCTTCTTCTGGCACTCCTCATTGCCTTCATGTACTGGTTCTTCGGTACCGAGAAGGGCTGCTCGATAAGAGCAACGGGTGCCAACAAGCAGATGGCAAGAGCTCAGGGAATCAACCCCGACAACGACATCATCCTCGGCCTCATGATATCGAACGCACTTGTGGCGTTCTGCGGGGCGCTGGTTGCACAGTACCAGGGATCGGCAGATGTCAACATGGGACGCGGTGCCATAGTAATCGGACTTGCGGCAATCGTCATCGGAGAGGGTGTCTTCGGTAAGATCAAACACAACTTTGCAGGAACCCTTTCCTTTGTAGTGCTCGGTGCAGTCGTCTACTACATCGTAATCCAGGTGACACTGCTCTTCGGCCTCAACACCAACGACCTCAAGCTCATTACTGCAGCAATCGTCGGCCTGTTTCTTGCCATCCCGTACTGGAAGAAGGGTATAAGTGAGAGAAAAGCGAGAAAGGGGGCCGTAAATGCTTGAAATCAGGAATATCTCGAAGACATTCAATAAAGGCACGATAAATGCCAAGGTCGCCCTCGACGGCCTGTCGCTGACTCTCGAAGACGGCGACTTCGTTACGGTGATCGGCGGTAACGGGGCAGGAAAGTCAACGCTTCTCAACGCCATTGCCGGCGTGTTCATCGTGGACAGCGGTTCCATCGTCTCCAACGGCAGGGATATAACATATCTTCCGGATTACAAAAGGGCAGGAATGCTGGGGCGTGTCTTCCAGGATCCGATGATGGGAACGACAGCTAATATGCTCATCGAGGAGAACATGGCACTTGCCTACCGACGCGGCCAGAAGAGAGGACTGCGGTGGGGTATAAGCAAGGAGGAGAGGGAGATTTACTACGACGCTCTCAAAAGCCTCAATCTCGGTCTCGAGGACAGAATGACTGTCAAGGTCGGACTTCTTTCCGGCGGACAGAGACAAGCGCTGACACTTCTCATGGCGACTCTCAAGAAGCCGGAAGTATTGCTTCTGGATGAGCACACGGCTGCACTCGATCCCAAGACTGCAGAGAAGGTCCTTACGCTTTCCGACAGAATCGTCGGGGAGAACAATCTGACGACGATGATGGTGACTCACAATATGAGGGATGCCATCGCCCATGGCAACAGGCTCATCATGATGGACAGAGGCCATATAGTGGTGGACATAAGGGGCGAGGAGAAGAAGAAACTCACCGTCCAGGATCTGATGGCCCTCTTCAGCGAGAAGAGCGGCTCGACGGAAGCGAACGACCAGATGCTCCTCTCAAGATAAATTACGGCAGAAAAGAAGGTGCTTCCCTGCGGGGCACCTTTTCTTCGCTCCTCATCGCTATCTGTGACAGCTGATGATATCAATTTCCGCTGTTGATGATCTTAAGAACCTTATCTCTCACCTCGGGCGAGAGATCGGAATTCATGAGATTCGTCAGAATTTTCTTGTAACCTTCCGCCCTTCCGATGGAGATACCTTCCGCCTTTCCAACTGCGATGCCTTCCGCCTTTCC
>CAVFZO010000057.1:0-13104 GCA_963626925.1 Clostridium sp. AM49-4BH | reverse complement strand
TCTCCGGGGACTATCTCCTCGTCGATGACGGGTTCGTCTGCGATGTTATCACGGAGAGAGACTGCCTCTTCGATGACGCTTTCCCCTCTTTCGGGAGCGATTGTCTCTTCTTCGGCAGGGAGTTCTGTTTCTCCGGATGCCGGAGTTTCTGTATTGCCCGTTATCTCCGTCTCTTCTGTGACTGCAGAAGTATTCCCCGCTTCGGGAGCGAGTGTTATGAGACGGGGTTTCTCTGAGTCTTCTGTTTCTTTTGTCGGAGTGTCGGCAGAGACCGCTGTCGTCTTTCTCTCCTTTGCCGTGACATCGACGCTTTCCTGGGGGTTGACTATAAGGTAGATGACAAGGACGATGAGTGCGACGAGGATGAAGAAGACAGTGGCGAGTGCCGTTCTGCGGTTGCCCTTCCCGCCCCTCGAACTGTTCTTTGCAGGCATATCATCATAATCGTATCTTCCCATCTCTCGACAAAACCTCGTACAGAAAATTATTATAGCAATATGGAAAACAAAGGCAACAAGGGCAGCACTTTTATTCTTTTATTATTGTTCGTGGTTCTCGCCCTCGGAGCCGTCATACGCCTGGTATCTTTATACTCCTCCGGAAGTGGAAAATACACGGATCCCGTAGTTTCCACGAAGAACGTCAGAGGCTCTGTTTACGACAGGCACGGCAGTCTTCTCGCTTTCGATACCACAAGAGAGGGCTTTCTCCTCCTCTCGGGTGAAAAGGGCCAGGAATGCGCATCCTTCATCAGCCGTTTCACATCCCTCGACGGGGTCTCGGTAACGGCCGCGATAGAGGACGGCGTCACATTCTTCCCCGTCTCCGACGCTCTCAGAGATGAGGCATCAGAGGCCCTTCTCTCCTCTTCACTGACCTCCGTTCTCACACTGACGACGAGGACGACGAGAGTCAGTCCTTACTCTTCGATGAACGACATTATCGGGAAGGCCGTGAACAGACGGAAAGGAGAGGGAGGAATCGAGGAGGCATTCAACTCTTATCTCTCAGTCTCCCCTTCTCTTTATAAAAGCACAGTTTACGGCGAGGACCTCGTCCTCACCATCGATATAAACTACGAGGAGATTCTCACCTCGACTCTCTCAGACGCCGGATACTCAGGCACTGCCGCCCTTCTCAACAGAAAGGGCGAGATAATTGCATGGTACGGCGGCGTGACTGATAAACTGTTGAGCAATATCTGCTACTCCCATTCGACGAGGGAGCAGACTGTGCTCTTCTCCCGTGAAGAGTACATTTCTACTGAGGATTGTATCCCCTTCTCCTCTCTCTACCTCTATCTCTCCGGCTCAGACGAAGAGGCAGTCAGCGCTCTCAGGCGCGAGCTTGCTCTCTAGAGCTGGCCGCGGTATGCACGCGTGTCGAGTCCGAAGCCTATCAGATTCTGGACTATGACATCCGTGGATGCCTTCTCGAGGTCCTCGGGGACCTTCTGTCCGTCCGTGAAGAAGAGGATGGGGAGGTTCACGCGGTAGGAGAAAGAAAGGGCATTTCCGATCGTCCTCGATTCATCGAGTTTCGTGACGATTATGGAATTGATCTTGAAATCGTCCTTGTATCTCTCGTAGTGCCTCATCATGTCCTCCTCCTTCATGGATGCGGAGACGATGAGCGAGAACGTGGTGTTCATTCTCATAAGCTGCATTCCCATGGCCTTGAGCCTCAGATTGAGCTCGAGATCCCTGCTCGAAAGTCCCATGGTATCGACAAGTATGAGATCGTAGTATGTGAATCTCTCGAGTGAGGAGATGAGCTGGTCCTCCCTCCCGACCATGCTTACGGGAATGTCGAGAGCTTCGGCGAATGCCTTTATCTGATCGAATGCGCCGACACGGTACGAGTCAAGGGTTATGAGTCCCACCTTCTTTCCCGCGCTCTTGTACATATAGGCGACCTTTGCCAGTGTCGTTGTCTTACCCGCTCCTGTGGGGCCGAGAAAGACGACAACGCGCGAGGGATGTATCTGGGCATCGTAATCCATTCGAGTCGATTCGATTATCTTCTCCGAGAGTTTTCTCGGGCATTCCTCGACAGTTGACGAGAAGTTTTCGAGAAGGTGTTCCCTTAAAGGGCCGTAGATGTAGTTGAGACTCAACAGTCTCTCGGCTTCCCTGAGGCCCGCACTTGTTCCGCGGTGTATCTCGGTATTGAGACGCTCGGATGAGGAGATGGAGAGGGGGTCGGGGGTCTTCGCCTCCTTCTCGAACTCGGCTTCGTCCTCCTTTCTGTCATCCTTCTTCACCTGTGACGAGATGTAGCATGTGATTTCGCACCTCTTCTGCTTTCTCGTGAAGAGACCTCCCGGCGTAGTGAAGTCACGGCGGGAGTGCACCCTGAGTGCATCCCCGTACTTCTTCTTCGCTTCTTTCACCGCCTCTTCATAGGATGAGGCCGTCACCGTTATGTACTGCATCTTTCCTCCCCTAGAGAATGTATCTCGAGAGATTCTGGTCCTTGACTATGTCTCCCAGTCTCTCGTCTACATATGAGGGCGTTATCGTGACAGTCTGACCAGAGAGCTCGTCGGCGGAGAAACTCAGCTCCTCAAGAAGCTTCTCCATGACTGTATGAAGCCTCCGCGCACCGATGTTGTCGTTGGTCTGGTTGACTGTGTATGAAATATCTGCAATCTTTCTCAGGGCCGCATCCTCGAATTCGATATTCACCTTCTCCGTTTCGAGAAGGGCCTTGTACTGCTTCGTTATGGCATTATCGGGTTCGGTGAGGATCCTGTAGAAATCATCACCCGTGAGGTCATGAAGCTCCACATGGAGCGGGAATCGCCCCTGGAGCTCGGGGATGAGATCGCTCGGCTTTGCCATGCTGAAAGCTCCGGCGGCGATGAAAAGGATGTTCGTCGTGTCGATGACACCCCACTTCGTCGTGACCCTCGTTCCCTCGACTATGGGCAGGATGTCCCTCTGGACACCCTCTCTCGAGACGTCTGTGTTGCTTGTCGTGCCGCGGGATGCCACCTTGTCGATTTCATCGATGAAGATGATTCCCATCTCCTCGGTTCTCTCCTTGGCCTCGTCTACAGCCTTGTCAGGGTCGATTACCCTGTCCATCTCCTCTTCCCTGATTATCTCGCGGGCACGCTTGATTGTGATCTTCCTCGTATGCATTCCGCCCTTTCCGGAGAAGAGTGCATTGATGGAGTTCATGGCCTCCGAAAGGTCTTCCATGCTGCCCCCGCCCATTATGTTGACGTTGGCCTTTGCCTGGACGTTCATTTCGACTTCCTTCTCGTCGAAGGTACCGGCTTTGAGCATGGTGCGGAACTTCTCTCTCGTCTCGGAGGCAGTCTTGTCGTCGGGGCTTATCTTCAGAGACGGCAGCAGCAGATCCAGCAGTCTGTCCTCGACCTTCTTCTCTATCTCGCTTTCCCGGCTCTTCGCCATCTCGTCGCGTACCATCGAAACGGCAGAGGCCATGAGGTCCTTCACCATCGACTCCACGTCCTTTCCGACGTAGCCGACTTCCGAATACTTAGTCGCTTCAACCTTCACAAATGGTGCCGATGCAAGCTTTGCGATCCTCCTTGCTATCTCGGTCTTACCCACTCCCGTGGGGCCGATCATGAGGATGTTCTTCGGACTCACCTCATCCCTGAGTTCGGGAGAGAGTCTCTTTCTCCTGACTCTGTTGCGGAGTGCTACCGCTATCGTCTTCTTCGCGTCATTCTGTCCGATGATGTATCTGTCGAGTGACGATACTATCTGGCGGGGTGTCATATTGTCGAGTTTCTGTACTTCTATCGATTTCATTTATTCTGTCCTTTTCCTTCGCATACTTCACATATGATATTGTGGTTGGTGAATATGCATATATCGGCAGCGATGCCGACAGCCTTCTTTGCAATCTCCTCGGCCGGAAGGTCCACGCCGCTGTCCAGGTATGCCAGAGCCGCAGCCTGTGCAAAGTTTCCGCCGCTTCCCGTCGCAAGCACGTCACCTTCGGGTTCGATGACGTCACCGACACCGCTTATCATGAGGATCTTCTCGCCGTCTGTCGCGATGAGCATGGCGTCGAGGTTTCTCAGCTGCTTGTCGAGTCTCCACTTCTTTGCAAGCTCCACGGCAGACCGGGTGAGATCGCCGTTGTATGTCTGGAGCTGCTGCTCGAAGAGTTCAAAGAATGTGAATGCATCGGCTGTACTTCCTGCAAAGCCGATGACTATCCTGTCGTTGTATATCCTTCTGACCTTGCGGGCGTTGCCCTTGAGGCAGACAGTCTGTCCCATCGTGACCTGGCCGTCTCCGGCGAGGGCGACCTTACCGCCCTTTCTTACTGCACAGATCGTTGTTCCACGGATTTCCGTCATTTCTTTTTTCCTTCCGCATGGGGGTGCGTCGAGTTGTAGACATTTCTGAGCCTCGAATGCGACACATGCGTATAAATCTGGGTAGTGGAAATACTCTCGTGTCCGAGAAGCTCCTGTACCATCCTTATGTCCGCTCCGCGGTCCAGATAGTGGGTTGCGAAGCTGTGACGGAGTGTGTGCGGCGTGAACTCCTTCTGCCAGGAGAGTCTGTCCCTGTATGCATCAAAGATAATATGAGCGGAGGAAGAAGGCAACCTCAATCCTCGCTGTGAGACGAAGAGGGCCTTCTCGCTGCTTCTGCCCTTTTCAAGAAGGTAGCTCTCCCTCTGGGGAAGGTATACATCCTTCAACTCACTCACAAGGTGCGGGGAAAGAAAGAGAAATCTCTCCTTGTCGCCCTTTCCCGTTATCCTGATGCGCCTTTCCCCCCATTCGATATCAGCCACATCGACGGAGAGTGCCTCGCTGATTCTCGCCCCCGTCGAATAGAGGAAGAGAAAGAGAATGTGGTCACGCTCCTGGGAAAAATTCTCCCTCGGAAGGCTCAACAGTTCTCTCACTTCATCCTCTGTAAGGACGGACGGCAGACGAGAGCCCGTCTCCCTGAGTGATATTCCGTCGAAGGGATTCGAGGGGAGAAAATCATCCTTCACAAGGTATGAGAAGAAGGTGCGGCAGGCTGTAAGCTTACGCAGTATGCTCTTCTCGCTGAACTCCTTTCTGATTTTCCTCACATACTCTCCCGCATCCTCCGGTGTGAAGTCCGTGAATGAGAGAGAGAGCGAGGAGCAGTACCTCTCCAGTCCCGCCAGATCCTCTCCGTAGGACTGTACTGTGTGAGCACTCAGCGCTCTCACCTTTCCGATGTATGCAAGATAGAGCTCTATGTATTCCCTGTTGTCCATTTTCTATATCCTCATTATATCCCAGCGGGCGGAATCTATTCCATAGCTTCCCTTTTCCGAGGGGTATGCCGTATAACGGGGGGAGGAGAGAAACGAGGAGAATGAGTCCACACTCTCCGCCCCCTCTCTCACAAGGTCCCTCAGCGGCCTTGACTTCAGGGCGGTTTTCAGCACTGCGATGCTCTTTCCCTCCTCGAGAGCGCTGTCGACGAAGGATGGAATCCTTCGGCCTCTGAAATGGCACATAAGCGCCGCCCTGGACATGGAAGAGGCAAGATAGGTCACACCAAGGAGGGCCTCAAAGGAGTAGAAAGCCTCGTTCTCGACTATGCTCAACACCCCGCCTCCCGTCACGAGAGCACGGCTGAGTGTGGAGGAGGAGACTGTTGCTATCCCCTTGGGGAGGAAGGAGAAGAGAGAGCCTGAGGGAGTATCCTCAAGAGCCTTCTCGACAGCTGAGGAGAGATAGAGCTGTGGTATGTATGCGATATCGTAGCCGGAGAGCAGTGCCTCCACTGCGCTTATATAGACGCTCTCCGCCTCCTTCTCCCCGCCACCTGCCGAGTAATGGAAGAAGACGGTATTCTCCCCGGGAAAGGAGCCCAGCAGTCTCACTGTAATACCTTTGTAATCAATTACTTTTGTGTCAGATAATGTTCTCACATTATATATAACGCGCTCACTCGTCCTTTTTGTCAAAAAAATCGTCCAAAGTCGAATATTTGTCGAAGTTTAGAAGGAGCGAAGCCGTATCGAGCTGGGTATATATCTGTGTTGTCCTTATATCACTGTGGCCCAGCATCTCCTGTACCGACCTGATGTCGGCACCCCTTTTGAGCATATGGGAGGCAAAGGAATGCCTGAGGGTGTGTATTGTGGCATCGAGCCCGAGTGTGTCGACTACTGAGTGGAACCTCAGGTGTGCAGCCTGTCTTGTGAGACGGCCTCCCCGTCTGTTGAGAAAAAGGGCTCTCTCCCTCTGGTTTTTCTTTGAAATGAGAGATGGCCTTACAGAACTGAGGTAAAGGTCAATGGCACCGACGGAAATGTCACCGAGAAAGACCACCCTCTCCTTGTTTCTCTTTCCGACGACACAGATGCTCTTCTCCTCGCGGTTGTATGACGAGACATCCAGTGATACTGCCTCGCTGATTCTCATTCCGGATGAGTAGATGAGCTCGAAGAGCGCCCAGTCGCGCTTTCCCAGTTCGTCGTCGGTGAAGGAAGCCATAATCTCGTCGATCTCCTCTTCGCTGATGGTACGTGGAAGATGCACACCGTCCCTGGGCTTTCTGACTTCCTTTGCGGGATTACGTGTCACAATGCGGGAATTCATCAGATAGCGGAAGAAAGCTCTGAGGGAGGAGAGGATCTTGCTCACGGTCCTTTCGTCGAGATTCTCGGCCTCTCTCCTCTCTGTGATGTAGCTTTCGACTGTGAGAGGGACGCACTCCTCTAGTGCGATACCCTCCCGTGAGAGATATGAAAGAAAGAGAGAGGCCTCATGGGTATAAACCTCTCTCGTCTTCTCCGACAGGCGGAAAACATATGTGATGGCATCGGAGAAGGACGCTATGAGATCCTTCTCGGTTCTGGTCAGACTATCACTCGTCGTCATCGTTCCTCATTCTGAGAATGGAGGGCGTCGTGTAGTCGCTGCTTCCGCCCTGCCTCGAGGAAAGCTGGTTCTTGAGGTCGGTCCATCTGTTGATGTTGATGACTCCGGCGTCCTTTGTCCCCTGCTGGAGAGGTGTTCTCTCGCTCTCTCTCGTCTTCTCGGGGAAGCTCTCCTGGCTCTGGTCCTGTTTCTGGGCCTTCGTGCCGAAGATGTCGGTTGCATTTGCACCTGTCGAGACACTTCTGTGCTCGAATCCCGTCGCAACTACCGTAACCCTAATCCTCTCTCCGAGTGCGGGGTTGTATGACTGGCCGGCAGTGATGAGTGCCTCCTCGTCGACGTTCTTCGTTATAAGCTCGACGACATCCTGATATTCCTGGAGGGTGAGGTTGTCGCCGCCTGCGATGTTGACAAGTACGGCCTTGGCACCCTCTATCGACGCATTCTCGAGAAGCGGGTTGTTGATGGACTGCTTTGCAGCCTCGACTGCCCTGTCCGTACCTTCTCCGAATCCCAGTCCGATGAGTGCATCGCCCTTTCCCTTCATGACTGTCTTGACATCGGCAAAGTCGATGTTGATTTCACCCGGTTCCGTTATAAGGTCACTTATTCCCTGTACAGCCTGGAGAAGTGCAGAGTCCGCAAGAAGGAATGCCTTCTTTATGGGCGTGTTCTGTTCAACGACGTTCAGAAGGTGCTGGTTCGGGATTATGATGAGTGTATCGACACTCTTTCTGAGCTTCTCTATTCCCTGCTCCGCAAGCTGAAGCTTCTTCTTTCCTTCGAATGAGAAAGGCGTCGTGACGACAGCGACTGTGAGTGCATTGCAGCCCTTCGCAATCTCGGCAACAACTGCAGCGGCACCGGTTCCCGTTCCGCCTCCCATTCCGGCGGTTATGAAGACCATGTCGCTGTTCTCGATCTCCTTCTTGATCTCCTCCTTGCTCTCGAGTGCGGCCTTCTCCCCGATTTCGGGCTGTCCGCCGGCCCCGAGGCCTCCGGTGAGTTCCTTTCCGATGGCGATTCTCGTCTGTGCATTCGAGCGCTGCAAAGCCTGCACATCTGTGTTGAGTGCTATGAAAGAGACCTTCTTGAGGCCGTTGGCAATCATTCTGTTGACGGCATTGCCTCCGCCGCCTCCGACACCGATGACCTTGATGATGGTCGGAGTTGTCTGTTCACCTGTAGTAGTGTCTTCAATATCAAACAAGTTAAAGCTCATACTTTACCTCAAAACAATTTTCCGAATAATCCTTTAATCCTCTGTCCCAGACCCTGCTTCTCCTTGAGAGACGAAGCGTCAGCTGTATCACGCATCCTTCTGGCCTCGCTCTTGAAGAGTCCGAGCACGGTTGCGTAGCGGGGATCGATGTATGCCCTGTCGAGTCCGCTTATAGCCTCGGGGAAACCGATACGTGCAGGAAGGCGGAATATCTCGGCCGCAAGTTCTGTCACTCCGCTCATGAGGGCGCCCCCTCCGACGAGGATTATGCCGGCGCCGAAGGTCCCCTGCACATTGTTCGTCTGCATGTCCTGCTGGACCATGAGGAGAATCTCGGCCATCCTGGCTTCGATGACCTTCGAAAACTCCTTCTTCGGCATCCTTATGGAGGGCTTGCCTCCGATGGAAGGCGTGACGACTGTCTCGTCCTTCCCCACTCCGGGGCTGTAGCAGGAGCCGTCCGTGATCTTGAGTGTCTCGGCTGCGGTCTTGGGAAGCTGGAAAAGGTAGGAGATGTCACTCGTGACAAGGTCCGAACCGCGGTTTATACCGCCCACATGGACGGGAGAGCCGCCGCAGTATGCTATGTAGTTCGTCGTTCCCGCACCGATGTCGATGACGACGGCCCCCATGTCCTTCTCCTCGGCACTGAGTACGACCTCTGCGTCCGCCAGAGTCTGGAAGACTATCTTCTGTATGTTGAGTCCGGCCTTCTGGACGCACTTCTTCTGGTTCTGGATTATCGGGGAGGAGCCGAGCACAAGAAGGATCTTCGTGTCGAGTCTGTGGGCGAGCATGTCCACGGGGTCCTTTATGCCCGAGCGGGAGTCGACGTAGAAGTCCTGGACGAGGGAGTGCAGAATCTCCATATTCTGCGGAAGCTGTATGTTTCTCGCAACATCGATGGAGCGTCTGATGTCGTCCTTCGTTATCTCCTGGTCCTTGCTGTTGATACCGACGACGCCGTTGGATTTTATGCCTTTTATATGGTCTCCGCCGAGTCCGATTATGACTGAGCTGATTTCCGTTCCGGCCTGGACCTCGGCATCGGAGATTACCTGACCCAGGACCTTCATCGTCTGTTCGATATTGACGATCGAGCCGTTTCTGACGCCGACGGAAGGGCGCTCTGCAACGCACTCTATGACGAGCTGGGAATCCCTGCTTACGGAGCCGACTGCAACTCGTGTGGATCCCGTTCCTATATCCAATCCTACAATTGTTCTGTCTGCAGCCACCTTGTCACCTCGTCTCTATGAGCCTGCTTCCGGCAAGGACATATGTCGTCCTCTCACCCATTCTCAACGCTCCAGTCTGTGTATATTCGTTTTCAATGATAGCGAGAGCCTCTTCGATCCTCTCCGCATCGGTGATGTTTTCAAGAACCAGATACGACGAGAAAGAGTCGAGTCTCAGAGTCAGGGAAAGCGGATATCCACTTGAATTATTATTGCCATATTCTGCCATTGTTATCAAGGCAGATGAACGCTTCAGTTCAATCAAAGTATTCATCATCGCCTTCTCGTCACGGGAGGCGGGAGAAAGGCGGAGGTTATCCATTATCTCAGTGTCGACCCGGAGGATGAGATAGCCCTTTGAAAGTGCATAGACATCCTTCTCTGAAAGTTCATGGAGACCGTCAGAGTAGAAATACCAACCTCTGCCGTCAGTCACTATCAGGCCGTTCTCCACTGCACTTCCTCCGATATGCAGTACGCCGCCCTTTTCATACACTTCAGCCTCCGAGATGTACGGAAGGCTCTCGAGGCTCTTCTTTATCCCTCTTTCAGATACTCCCAGTCTGTTTCTCCCGACCGAGGGCAGGATGATGCTTTCAACGCTGTAAGTAAGAGGAAGCGTCTCCACACTGAATGAGGAGAGAGTGTATCTTCCGACCAGTCCGTACGAAAGATACAACAGGAAGAGAGCCAGTATGAGAGAGGCCGAAACTGGAACAAGGCTTTTGACTCTCATCAGTTCTTCTCCCTGCCCATTCTGTAGATGAACTTGTAGAGAAGACACAACAGCACCACCGTGAATGCTTCGTTCACGGGATTGTAGGAGAAAAGAAGCAGCGGGACGCCTTCGAAAGGCAGCAGCCCCGATATGTAGAACATATTGATTAGGAGAGAGAAGGACAGGAGAACAGCCCCGCTAAGCGAGAACGATGAAATGAACATCTCCCCCTTTCTCCATGCACGGCTCGAGGTTCTGATGCATATGACCATTATCATGAGAAGGGAGAAGAGAATGATGATGGTACCTACCATTCCTGTCTCTTCGCTCATTGAGGCATATATGAACTCTCCCTCTATGTCGTCGATGACGCCGAGCTTATACAGTCCCCCGCCGATTCCGACTCCGATGAATCCCCCTTCGCTTATCGCCTTCCCGGCTTCATAGAGGCGCTCGGAGTAATACGGGCTGTTCTCGAGCGGGAATGATGATACTATTACCGACGAGAGGAGTTTCCTCCCGGTAAGGATTAAAAGGGCGAAGATCACGAGTGCCGCGATCGTGAAATAGATGATGAACGAACGCTTCGTCTTCTGGGAAGCAAGGGAGGCCATTATGACTGTATAGCCGAGTATGTACCACGCCGGACCGGAGACGAACGTCACTGTCACCAGAATAAGAAGAGTCACGGCAACTGAAAGTATCAATGCCACCCCGCCCTTCTCATGTGTGAAGATCTGAGGAACGATATCTGAAAAAAGGAAGAGAAGCGTCAGCATCCCCGTCATTCCCGTTATCGAAGTATAGAGAAACGAGGGCGTGTAGCTTCTGACTGAAAGTGCAACGGCGGCGAGCACAAGATAAAGAGGAAGCAGCAGGAAATGAAAGCGCCTCAGATACCTCAGAGGAACAAAGCAGACCGCGCTCCCGATGACGAGGCCGATAAAAAGGGCCCCGATCTCCTTGATGAAGGGCGAATAGAATGCCGTATCGGCCCTCAGTGCCGTATCATATGAGGCACTGAGCAGCGTGACGGCTCCGAAGAGGACGAGTATTACGGCGAAGCAAAGAAACGTAAAGGGAGAGAGGAGGCCTTCTGTATCAACCTCCTCAGTCTCCGACGGGGCATAATCGTCGTATTCCCCGATATTCTTCACCGCACTCTTATCTTCGTACACCGTGTGACTCCTCTTGTCAGACGCCTGCTATGAATTCCGTTGTTTTTTCTCCGTCCGTAGTCTCATCCTGGAGGATGTAGGCCATGAGGTTCTTCTCCTCTTCCTCCATCCTCTCGAGTTTTTCCTTTGCAATGATGAGCTCATAGTGGTTCTGTCTCGTGACACCCTTCTGCCACACAGGCACAAGAGCTACGAAGAACGAGACTATGATTGATGCAACTATGATGACCTTTGCTCTGAGGTCAAGTTCCCTGCGTTCGTTTTCCCTGTACTTCATAACCTATAACTTCTCCACAATTCTCAATTTGCTCGAACGTGACGGGGGATTCTCGTCACATTCGGTATCTGTCGGGACAATAGGCTTCTTTGTCAGAATCCTTATGTCTCCGTATTTGCTCTCCCTGTCCTTGAAGGTCCACTTCACTATCCTGTCCTCGAGGGAATGGAATGTGATCACGGCAACCCTTCCGCCTTTGTTGAGAACTCTCAGCGCCTCTGTAAGAGCCGGTTCGATTCTGTCGAGTTCCCTGTTGACCTCTATCCTCACGGCCTGGAACGTCCTTGTCGCGGGATGGATGCGTCCGTATCTGTATTCACGGGGGACGGAGGACCATATAATCTCCGCAAGTTCCCTGCTCGTGACGATCCTTTTTTCTTTCCTCTTTTCACAGACGGCACGTGCAATGCGCCTTGAATAACGCTCCTCGCCGTATTTATAAATGACGTCGGCAAGCTCTTCCTCGCTGTATTCGTTGATGACCCTCTCCGCCGTAAGACTCTGATTGACGTCGAGTCTCATATCCAGTTCCTCGTCCTTTCTGAACGAGAATCCCCTCTCGCTCTCCTCGTAGTGGAATATGGAGATACCGAGGTCGAAGAGAACGGCGTCGGCAGATTCACTTTCACGCGAGGCGAGATAATCGTTGAACCATGTATTCACGCTCTGGAATCTCGCTCCGTAATCCTTCAGCCTCTCCTGGGCCTTCTTCTGGATCTCACTGTCCCTGTCAAGTCCGATAACAGTCAGAAGAGGATACTTCTCAAGAAAGAGCTTCGAGTGTCCGCCTTCTCCTGTCGTACAGTCGATGAGGACGGAAGGCCGCGATTGAGGAAGTGTAAGGTTTTCAAGCACCTCGCTGTGCATGACGGGGTAATGCAGAAACTCCATCTTTATCTGCCCTCCCCGTCATAAATCTTCTGAGCAAGCTCGCTGATTGACACATCTTCCCTTTCCTGATCCTCCTCATAAGTTCCGGGGTTCCAGATTTCTACGGCATAGCCTGTTCCGACAAGCAGTGCCTCTGATTTAGGCAGGAGGTTGAGGGCGGTGCGTGCACGCTGGGGGATACTGATTCTTCCGGCGGAATCCACATCGACATACTGCGCCGGTGATATGAGCTTTCTCACGAGCTGTCTCTTTTCTTTGTCCATAAGCGCTAGTGGGGTTGAGAGGATTTGCTTACAGAACTGGTTTTCGAAATAGTCGGGAGTCATAAGCATCAAATGGTTCTCGTCCAGACCCGGAAGAATCACCACCTGTTGTGAGCCGATGGCAGTCCTCAGTCGTGCAGGCAGAGAAAGACGGCCTTTGTCGTCTATCTTTCCATCGTACATCCCTGTGAGAAACTGCATCATATAGCCTTCCAATGGGTTTTCACCCGTTCTTATATGACACTTTATCCCACTTTACCCCACTTTTCAACACTTTTCCCCTTTAAATTATACTATTTCTTATATTTTCCATATCCTTTATCTGTAGAAGCAGATTCTCTCCTCTATTAAAACAGCCCCGGAAAAGAAGACGAAAATAACCTCACGGAGGAGAAAAAACGCGTATGCCGGTAAAAAAAAGCACCCGCAGATGATTACGGATGCCCTTT
>CAVFZO010000056.1:0-13210 GCA_963626925.1 Clostridium sp. AM49-4BH | reverse complement strand
CTTCGGATCATCGGGATCCAGAAGAGTCGTAAGAAGCGGAAGAATTCCGGCAGTCGTCTACGGAAAGAAGGGTGTTGCTCCCGTTTATGTAACACTTGATGCTAAGGAATTCAGAATGAAGCAGGGTACGTTCACAGAGACGACGCTCATCACACTCAAGATCGAGGGCGGCGAAGACAAGAACGTATTCGTCAAGGAAGTTCAGGAGAACCTTCTGAAGAACTGCATCCAGCATGTCGACCTCTTCGAAGTCACATTCGGACAGCTTTTAAGAACAAAGATCAGAGTCGAGCTCGAAGGTACACCGACTGGTGTCAGAGACGGCGGTGTCCTCGAACAGGTTACACACGAAGTCGAAATCGAATGCTATCCGCGTAACCTCCCCGAGAAGCTCGTTGCAGATATCTCAGGCCTCGGTCTCAATGAAACATTCAGAATCTCGGATCTCGTCATTCCTGCTGAAATCAAGGTCCTCGACGATGCAGATACGACAATCGCATCTGTCAAGATGGTCAAGGAAGAGGTGGAGACACCTGCTACAGACGAGAATGCAGCTCCTGAAGTTACAACAGGTGCAGCAGCTTCTGCTGATGCTGAAGCTTGATCATGTTTGTATTCGGTCTTGGTAATCCGGGCTCTGAATACGAAAAGACAAGGCATAACGTCGGCTTCATGACAGTCGAGAGAATAGCAGCGCTTAAGGGAGTGAAATTCCGTAAGCGCTGTTTTCGTCCCGTCCGCACTGCCCTGATAAACGGAGGCCGGGACTGCCTTGCAGAGCCTCTGACATATATGAACAGTTCGGGTCTTGCTCTTCCCGGTCTCGTCAAGGATACAGATTCCCTTATGGTCATCTGCGACCAGATGGACCTTCCTCCCGGAAAGGTCAGGATAAAGACAAAGGGAGGCAGCGCGGGGCACAACGGTCTCAAGTCCATAATCTCAGTCTACGGCTCTCCCTTCATCCACGTATATATCGGGATAGGGCACCCGGGGGACGGTGATGTGATAAATCATGTGCTTTCTCCCTTCTCCGATGAGGAGAAAAAGCTTATCGATGACGCTGTGGAGAGAGCCGCGGAGGCTGTAATCGACATTCTTGACGGAAAGGATATAAATGAAGTCATTCAGCGCGTCAATTCTTTCACGCTTTAAGCTTCCCCGGGAGGGAAAGCTTCTCGCCGCCTTCTCGGGAGGCGAGGACTCTCTGTTTCTTCTTTCGGCGCTCTCGTTTCTTGCGCCGGAGCGCAGCGGGGCGCTCTACGTCAACCATAATATAAGGGGAGAGGAGGAGCTTGAGAGGGAGATTGCCCTCAACAGGAAGAACGCCTCTCTTCTCGGCATTCCCCTGGATGTCGTTGAAATTCCACGCGGCTTCATCGATAAGAGTGCGCGCTGCGAAAAGACGGGAACGGAGGCGGCGGCAAGGGACGAACGCTACAGGCTTCTCCACGCCTACGCGGAAGAAAACGGCTATGACTGGATTCTGACTGCACACCATCAGGACGACCAGAGCGAGACGGTGCTCATGAGAATGATGGATTCGTCTCCCTTCTGGCAGTGGGGCGGAATAAGGGAAAGAGACGGCATCGTCGTCCGCCCGATGCTCGCTATCACGAAGAGAGAGATAAGAGAGTACATAAATGAAAGCGGACTCGTCTTCTCCCTCGACAGCACGAACAGCGACACATCATACAGGCGTAACGGTATAAGGGCAAAGCTTCTTCCTTATATCTCGGACGGGGAGAAGACCCTGATTTCCCGCATTGCGGAGAATGTCTCCCGTATTGTCTTTCCTCCTTTCTCCTTTCCGGTATTGAATTCATTTTACGCTTCATTTGACAGAAACGGATTCCTCTCGTCCCTTCCTCCCGTGAGGGAGAAGGCGCTCTACAGCATCTTCTCCGCCTTCGGGGAAAAGGAAAGGGTATCGAGAAGGTACCTCGGGGAGATAGAGAAGGCCGTGGAGAAGGGAGAGGGAAGAGTCGAGAACGAGAGATACATCTTCTATGTCACCCCGCTGGAGGTGAAGGCATACAGGAAGATAGACGACTTCTCCACGCCGTATTCGGGAGAGGCGACATCCCTTCCCGACGGGCTCGGGGTAGAGAACGGAGAGGGGGATGAACTTACGCTGAGGATTGATGAGGATGTTCTTTCACGGTCGGTTATCAGAAAGAACAGAAAAGGCGACGAGATAGAGCTCGTCGATGGAAAAAGGAAGATTTCGTCTCTTTTAAAAGAGAGGAAAGTCCCTTATGCTTTAATATTGGAAACGGATGGTGTGATAACTGCCTTTTTCACATCCTTCCTCGGAGGAAGGGACAGGCTCTCGTCCTCTCTCAGGGGAAGATACGGAAGGCCCGTCTCCATCCGGTGCATTGACTATAAGGAAAGTAACAGATGAACAGCTTCCTGCTTTTTATGGAAAACTACGGTTTTCTCTATATCTCGACAGCAGTAATCGCCGTACTCGGCATATGCACGGTCAGGAATATCGTGAGGCTGATGGAGAAGGCCCTGATCAACAGCACGATAGACAACTCCCTCGTCGGCTTCATTATGGCGATAGTGAGAATCGCCCTGTACCTGGGACTGCTCTTCATATGCCTGGGTCGTCTCAACGTGCCCCTAACAGGCGTCGTCAGTGCCATAAGCGCACTTACTCTTGCCATAGGACTAGCAGTCCAGGACCTCATCGGGGGCGTTGCGAACGGCATCATGATGGTCACGAGCAACCTCTTCAAGGTCAACGACTTTGTAGATATCGGGGGATGTTCGGGGTCTGTCAAGGAGATAAAGCTGTTGCATACCGTACTTGTCACCGGCGACAACAAGACCATCACGATACCTAACAAGGTCGTATTCTCCTCCTCGATCACGAACTATTCCGTCTTCAAGGTCAGGAGGCTCGACACGCTCTTCGGCGTCGACTACGATGCGGATATCGAGAAGGCGAAGAAGGTTCTTTCGGATCTTGCAGCATCCTCTCCGCTCGTACTCAAGGACCCGGCGCCCCTTGTCGTCGTCAAGGAGCTCAAGGACAGCGAGATGGACATACTTCTCAGGTGCTGGGTCAACTCTTCCGACTACTGGAACCTCGTATGGTTCTTGAACGAGAAGGGAACCGATGCCCTCGTCAAGGCCGGAATCGAGGTTCCGTATCCGCAGCTGACAATCAGCTACAGAAAGGAGGATAAGGCATGAACGGCAGTATCTTCGAAAGCGAAATATTCATTGAAAGCTCCCTCGCCGTAATCGCGGCTGTCGTCATATTCCTCATATCCCATTTCCTCTGTTCCGTGCAGGGAATGGGAAGAAACAAGATCGGAAAGGTCGTCAGGAGCATACAGCAGGCATCCCGGTACGTCGACACATTCATCCAGAGCTCGAAGAACGGGGGACTCGAACGCGACAAGGCACGTAAGCTCCTCATAGGAATAAGGGTGAGGGTTCGTAACAGCGCGTCCGTGCTGCAGGTCTATCTCTATGAAGGCTATAACAACCCGACTGTCGGCCAGATAATCAGCCGTCTCACAGCAGTCGAAAAAGAATGCGACAGCGTCGCAGTCGAATACAACGACGGCGACAGGGAGGAGTTGACAGAACACCTCGAGAAGATGAAGAAGAGCCTCTCGATGGCATCCCTGATGCTCGACTCCGTCCGGTCCGACATAGAGGAAGAGAGGAAGAAGGTCATCTAATTTCACATAAACTACACCTTCGGGAGTAAAAACCACGGCCGTATTCGTTTATCTTTGTTATGTGGGATTCACTTGTGAGAACTCCGGATAAAAGATACTATATTTCGAAAAGGATTATTGATGGACAATTTAGATAAAGACAAGAAGGAAGATGTCATAGAGGGAGAACCCGTTACACCCGAGAAGGATGACAAGCCGTCTCCCAAGGATGGAAAAGAACGGGAGAACATGTACGACAAGTACCGCTACTGGGGCAGTGAGGAGAAGAAGAGCTCCGGGAAAGGAAGCGGAAGCGGGGGAGGAAAGAACTCCATCCACAACCGCATCGCCCTCATAATTCTTGTTCTCCTTGCCATGTCCTTCTTCTTCGTCTTCTTCCAGGATTCGAAGAGCGCGAGGGCTACCAAGACCTCATATACCGAGTTCATCGCCTCTGTCGACAGCGGCAGTGTCACATCGGCTGAAATCGTCGGCGGCTCCAATATAACGTACGTCACCTCCGACGGCGGCTACTATTCGACACGCATCCCGTACTCCGACCTCACACTCACTTCCCGCCTTCTCTCGAAGGGTGTCAATGTGACAGGAAGCGAGGAGACGACTTCGATATGGGTCATTCTCTTCCAGCTTGTACCGTGGATCATCTTCATATTCCTGATGGTGAGCATGCTCAGGTCCACTGGAGCGATGGGCGGAAGCAAGATGATGGGATCCTTCGGAAAATCCCTTGCCCGTGAATACGAGGCGAAGGACAACAAGACGACGTTCAAGGACGTTGCAGGGCAGAAGGAGGCCAAGTACGAGCTTCAGGAGATCGTGGACTTTCTGAAAGACCCCGAACGCTTCACAAAGATCGGCGCAAAGATTCCGAAGGGCTGCCTTCTCGTGGGTCCTCCGGGAACGGGTAAGACACTGCTCGCCCGCGCTGTTGCAGGGGAGGCAGGGGTATCATTCCTGCATACATCGGGTTCGGATTTCGTCGAGATGTTCGTCGGTATGGGTGCCGCGAGGGTCAGAGACCTCTTCGAGCAGGGAAGAAAGAGCGCGCCGTGCATCATCTTCATCGACGAGCTTGACGCTGTGGGACGCTCGCGCGGCTCGGGACTCGGCGGCGGCCACGACGAGAGGGAGCAGACTCTCAACCAGATGCTTGTGGAAATGGACGGCTTCTCGAATGAGCCGGGAGTCATAGTACTTGCGGCGACGAACCGCCCGGACGTACTCGATCCGGCACTTCTGAGGCCGGGACGCTTCGACAGACAGGTCACAGTCGCACTTCCGGATGTTCAGGAGAGACTCGATATTCTCCGCATACATACAAGAAAGGTCAAACTCAACGAAGATGTGGACCTTGCACGTATTGCAAGAGCAACGCCGGGAACAAGCGGCGCGGACCTTGCCAACATGGTCAATGAGGCGGCTCTCTTTGCTGCCAGAAACGGCGAGACCATCGTCAACATGGACGACTTCGAAGCCGCACGCGACAAGATCATCCTGGGAGTAGCAAAGAAGAGCGCGTTCATGACAGAGGAGGAGAAGAAGGCAACTGCCTACCACGAGGCGGGACATACGCTTCTTCACTACTATCTGAGGCATGTCGATCCTCTTCACAAGGTTACGATCATCCCCCACGGCCAGGCACTCGGTATTACGATGAGCCTTCCGGAGAAGGACCAGTACACGATACAGAAGAGCTATCTCATGGACAGAATCAAGATCTGCATGGGAGGCTTTGCAGCCGAGAAGATAGTCTACGGCGAGACGACGACGGGAACGAGCAACGATATAAAGCAGGCGACGAGCATGGCTCAGCGCATGGTCACCGAATGGGGTATGTCGGACCTCGGCTTCATCAACCTATCCGACGGCGGAGAGCCCCTGTTCCTCGGACGTGAGATAGCACAGCACAAGGATTACTCGGAAGAGACTGCAAGGAAAATCGACGAGGAGATGCAGAAGATTCTCTCCTCCTGCATGAAGGAGACGATGGAGATCCTCACCTCTCACCGCGACCAGCTTGACTCTCTCACAGTGGCGCTTGTCGAAAAGGAGACTCTCGAAGACAGGGAGATCAGAGAGATGTTCGGCTTCGAGAAGGTCGAGCACGTCACGGATTTGAAGTGAGTATGGCAGTAGATACCCTACATAAACGAAATTTCTGCATAATCGCACATATAGACCACGGAAAGAGTACGCTTGCCGACCGCTTCATCGAGAAGGCGAGACTCGTGGAATCGAGAGGCCCTGTCGAGACCCAGATACTCGACAATATGGATATCGAGAGGGAGCGGGGCATCACGATAAAGAGCCAGGCCGTCACCATTCCATATACGGCCTCCGACGGAGAGGAGTACATCCTCAATCTCGTCGACACTCCGGGCCACGTGGACTTCACATATGAAGTGAGCAGGGCCATCTCCTCATGCGAGGGAGCTCTGCTCTTAATCGACGCCACTCAGGGTGTCGAAGCCCAGACGATTGCCAACCTCTATCTTGCGATGGAGCACAACCTCGAGATAATCCCCGTAATAAACAAGATAGACCTTGCTTCTGCCGACATAGATTCGTGCCTTCACCAGATAGACCATGATCTCGGACTCGACAGCTCGATGGCAGTCAGGGTGAGCGCAAAGACGGGTGAGGGGGTGGACGGCCTCTATGAGGCAATCGTTAACTACATCCCCGCTCCTTCCGGAAGGAGCGAAGAGCCTCTTGAGGCTCTCATCTTCGACTCCCACTACGACCCCTACCGCGGCGTCATAGTACATGCCCGCATTTTCTCCGGCGTCGTCCGTACCGGTGACGAGATTCTTCTCATGCACTCGGGGGCCACATATAAAGTGGAGGACCTCGGACTCTTCCAGATAAACCTCGTATCGAAAGGGGTGCTCGAGGCAGGGGACGTGGGATACTTCATTGCCGGCATCAAGAACATCGGCGACATACGTGTCGGAGATACCATCACCCTCAAAAGCCGTCCCTCCGAAAAGCCTCTTCCCGGCTTCAAGGAAGTCAAGAGCGTCGTATTCTCCTCGATCTACCCCGTAGATTCAAACGACTACGAGGAGCTCCAGAGCGCAATCGAGCGCTTAAAGCTCAACGACGCATCCCTCACATACGAGAAGGACAGCTCGGCAGCCCTCGGCTTCGGCTTCAGATGCGGCTTTCTCGGGATGCTGCACCTTGAAGTCATCCAGGAGAGAATAGAGAGGGAGTTCGACCTTTCGATTGTCTTCACGTCGCCCTCGGTACGCTACACGGTACACATGAAGGACGGTGAGATCCTCCACATAGACAATCCTCTTGAATATCCCGATCCGATGAGAGTCGACTACGCGGAGGAGCCCTACATACAGGCAAACATCATAACGCCGACTGAGTATGTGGGGCCGATTATCACGCTCTCTCTCGAGAAGAGGGGCGTCCAGACCCAGATGAACTATCTCGACACGAAGAGAGTCGAGCTTATATACGAGATGCCGCTCTCCGAGGTCCTCTTCGATTTCTACGACAGGCTCAAGAGCATATCACGCGGGTATGCATCGTTCGACTACAATGTAATCGGCGAAAGAAGAACAGACCTCGTGAGGATGGAGATTCTCGTCAACGGAGAGGCCGTGGACGCTCTCTCCTCTCTTGTCTACCGCGGCAATGCCCAGATAAGGGGACGCCAGATAGTCGAGAGACTCCAGAAGGAGATCCCGCGCCAGCAGTTCAAGATAGCCATCCAGGCGGCTATCGGGGGCACTATCATCGCCCGCGAGACAGTCAACGCCTACCGTAAGGATGTCACAGCCAAGTGCTACGGCGGTGACATATCACGTAAGAGAAAGCTCCTCGAGAAGCAGAAGGAGGGAAAGAAGAGAATGAAGATGGTCGGCAACGTCGAGATTCCGCAGTCAGCCTTCCTTGCTGTCCTGAAGACGGAGGATGAGAAGTAATATGGAAAGAAAATCATGGGGGAAGACAGAGAGCGGTGAAGAGGTATTCCTCTACACCTTCCGCACAGGAGAGTTCATCTTCTCGGTAATGACGAAGGGGGCCACGATAGTCTACTGGGGAACACAGGAGTGGAACGCAGTTCTCTCGCATCCGTCACTCGAAGGCTACTACAGAGATGGTAACGGACACCGCGGCGAAGTCGTCGGTCCCTATGCAAACCGCATAGCGGGAGCGTCCTTCACGCTTGACGGCGTCACATACAACCTCGACAGGAATTTCCACGGCCGCCATACACTCCATTCCGGCTCAGCCAACTGGGGTGACCGGGTATGGAAGGTTGAGGGCGTGAGCGAGAACACCATCACACTCTCGCTTTCGACTCCCGACGGGGACGGAGGCTTTCCCGGCTCCCACGACGTTCTTCTGACCTATATGGTAAGTGACGGGGGAGAACTTGTAATAACATACAGAGTGCGCTCGTCGAAGAAGTGCCCCGTCGCCGTCACGAATCATACATACTTCGTTCTCGACGACAGGGATGACAGAGAGCTCATGGTCACGATTCCCGCAGAAAAGTACGTCGCGGTCGACAGCCTCGATCTCATTCCGCTTGCAACAACCCCCGACGCCGTCGAAGGAACGGACTACGATTTCCGCACTCCCGTACTCATCGGGGCGAGAAACGGCGGAAGATACGACAACACCTGGGTGCTTGATGAGAATGCCGTCGTCAGAGCAGAAGGCAACAGGGCACTTCTCAGAATGAGGACGAGCGAGAAGGGCGTGCAGATGTACACAGGGGGCTCTCTTCCCGAGCCTTTCAAGGGCATTGCATTCGAGAGCGGACAGTACCCCGACACACCCAACCGTCCCGATTTTCCGCAATCTTACACAGCGGAAGACGAAGAATACATATCAACGACAGTATATTTTCTCGAGATGAAGGGGGAGTGAGGAGTGAAGGTCAAGATCATCGGCATAACAGGCGGTTCGGGCTCTGGAAAGAGCACGGTAGTAAAGAGAATAAAGGAACGCTATCCCGATGCTGTACTCATCGAGCAGGACAACTACTACAAGTCGGCGTCATTCGTCAACAACGACAACATAACGGCCTACAACTTCGACCACCCCGATGCTTTCGACATGGATCTTCTCCTCGCGAACATCAAAATGCTCAAGGAGGGAAAGAGCTGCCAGATGCCGCAGTACGACTTTGTCCATCACAGACGGAAGGACGATAGCGTGAGAGTCAATCCCTCATCGATCATCATCATCGACGGCCTCATGGTCTTCTATGACGAACGAATCCGGGACATGCTCGACCTCAAGCTCTATGTCGACACACCTTCCGACATCAGGTTCATAAGGCGTCTCCAGAGAGACGTCAAGGAGAGGGGACGCACAGTCGAATCCGTCATCGAACAGTATACGAAGGTCGTAAGGCCGGGACACTTCAACTTCATCGAGCCCAGCAAGTCCTATGCCGACATCATAATCCCCGAGGGCGGTTACAACGACAAGGCGATGGAGGTCATCTTCTCCTTCATAGGTGCGATGATGGACAAGTGTCTTGAATAATCAGCTTTCTTTGCATTCTTTGTCGAAGCCCTTCGGCTTACGGCGTATGACATACTGGTCCTTCACTGTCTTCCATGAATAGGCGTCGGGTACAGGATCGGGACCTCCGAGATATTTCGGACGGCACCTGAGAATGCGCGCTGTCCCCATGACCGTTCCCCTGAAGATTCCGAATCGTCTTACAGATGTCAGAAAATACTCGGAGCATGAGGGAGTGTAGCGGCAGCAGGGACCTCCCTTGAAGGGGCTCACCACAACTCTGTAGAGATGAACCGGCAGAAGAAATATCTCTCTCAGTAATTTCATGTGATTATTATCCTTCATAACTCCGAATTGTTCCATCCATCACAGATTCCTGATGCTGAGGCCGGATGGAAGATTATCCTCATGACTTTATTCCGAATGCCGGTTGAAGGAGTACATATTTCAGAATCTTGATCCGCTCATCATGAAATCCATCAGATTGATGTGCTTGATGCCGTTTCTTTTCTGCAGCATATAATCGGCTGTCACTGCATACTTCGTATAATTATCCTTTATGCTCTCGAGCGGCCTGTACTCCCCTACGCTCTCTAATATCGTGTATGCCACCTGGACATAGGAATAATCGTTTTCTGTGCTCCGCAGAATGAAATCACATTCAAGTTTTCCTATTCTTCCAACAGAGACTGAATAATCGAGACTGCGGGCGTAAACATATACTATGTTTTCAAGGACAGGTTCGTAGTTGATCCTGTTGTCAGTATTCTGCGAAAGATAAAAGCTCAGGTCGGCAAGGTAATATTTCTTTTCCCCGGAGAGTGCTTTCTTCGACTTCAGGTCAAAGCGGTTACATTTATAAAGAATCTTGGCATCGACGAGAGCTTTGATATATTTGTTCACCGTAACCCTTGTTATTTTTGTTCCGCTCTTCTCAAGTGCCTCAGCGAGGCTTTTTGTGCTCATTGTGGAACCGAAATTGTTGATTACAAAATTCCTCACGACTTCAAAAGTCGCTTTGTTCTTGATCTTTACCCTGCATTTGATATCCTTTTCGAAAATCTCGTCCACGACTGAGGTGACGTAGGTTCTCTTTGCCGCAAGATCATCTATCTCGATTGCTCTCGGAAATCCTCCCTCCATGATATAATGATTCAGTTCAACACTGAGATTCGGGTTCAACGGTTTAGCATGAACTACCACTCCCATGCGGTGACTTCGTCGTCCTATGGAAATGGTATCTAAACAGTCGTGACAGTTACCTGTTTCCAACCTCTCGGCTGTCCGTACCGTTATGGCCTCTTTCACGCGGCCACTACTCCCTCATCGGGTATACTTTTGCGGTTCATATCGCTGAACCGTAACTATTCTTCTTTAAAACAGGTTTGCAGGTTTGTCTCCTCGGTTGACGAGGCTTTCTTCTTTTGATAGACTTACAAACCGTTATATTCAGAACAAGAAAATAGAGAGGTTTATTATGGCAACTCCTAAGTATAAAACATCCAAATCAAGAGCAGCATCGAGAAAGGCTGCAAACATGAAGCTTTCCGCTCCCAATCTTGTTACATGCCAGACATGCGGCAACCTTATTCCGTCACACCGTGTCTGCCCGAAGTGCGGCTATTATGCAGGCAAGGCAGTTATAGCAGTCGGCGAGGAGTGATCAGATGACAGAAGCTGAAATCTTTAACAAAGTAAAGGATCTCGTTGTAGAGAAACTCAGAGTCAATCCCGACAAGGTTACGATGGAAGCATCCTTCCGCAAGGACCTCGGCGCTGACAGCCTCGACACATACGATCTCGTATATGCACTCGAGGAAGAGACAGGCGTTACAATCTCCGATGACGAAGCAAACAGCTTCGAGACAGTCGGCGACTCCGTCAAATATCTTATGAAGGAACTCAACTAAGTTGAATCCTTCCGCTTTCAATGCTCCCGTTCCTGACAGTGCCAGAGAAAGGGAGCTTATTTGTTTTCAGGAGGAGAACAACCTCCGCTTCAACGACATAAAACTCCTCAATCTCGCATTCACGCATACCTCATACGCAAATGAGGCGAGAGGCGGGATGGACAACAACGAGCGCCTCGAGTTCCTCGGGGACGCCGTTCTCGATATGGTTACGGCCGAGTATCTTTTCGATAACTACTACGGCGTCTATCATGAAGGGGAATTTTCGAAGATCAAGGCCATCGTCGTCAGTGAGGACAGCCTCTCGGAAGTGGCGTCGCGTCTCTCCTTCGAACGCTATCTCCTCATCGGAAAGGGCGAGAAGACCCAGGGCGGTGCGAGAAAGAAGGCCATCCAGGCCGATGCGATGGAAGCCGTGATCGCGGCAGTCTATCTCGACAGGGGCCTTGAGGAGGCACGTTTATTCATACTTTCATTCATTCCCTCCCAGATAGAGAAGGTCCTGAGAAACAAGGTCGCCTACAAGGATTACAAGACAAAGCTCCAGGAATACTACCAGAAGAAAAAGGGCAGGGTTCCCGAGTACACACTCGTGTCACAGACGGGACCGGATCACGACCAGGTCTTTTCGGTCACCGTAAGGGTCGAGGGAAAGACATACGGCCCAGAGACGGGAAAGAGCAAGAAGCATGCGGAGCAGAACGCCGCAAGAGAGGCTCTCATTCATCTCGGACTCGAGCCCAACAACACAGAGACACTCAAGAACAGGGATTAGCTTCCCTAGCCGCTGCGAGGAGCTTTTCCTTTGTATTCAATTCCGGGTTTTCGATGACCTTTCCGAGCAGGTAGTTCAGCATTCTTCCCATTCCCGGTCCTTTCGGAACAACCGGTGCGAGATCTTCGCCTGTGACTGCAAGATCTTTGATTTCAGTGGGGCTTTTCTTTTCTATTTCGCTCTCTACTGCTTTTACGAACTTCTCGTCGTCCTCTGTGAATGGCTTTAATGCACGACGCACGGAGAAGAGAGCCGTGAGGATTTCCTTTCCGTTATCGTGGATGAAGAGACGGGCGTCATATGGTGTCGATTTGCTTTCGTCGTACCCCAGACTCCTGACGATGTGTGTAACTTCGTCCTTCTCCTTATTTGAAGACCTCAGGCGTGTAAGGACGTCATGAACCGTAACAGGCGCAGTGGCGGAAAAAAGTACGGCGTAGAGAGATGAAAGGGGAAGGGAGGCCTCCTTTGCCCTTCCGAGGGCTGAAATTATGTCATCTCTGAGGGAGAGCTCGGGGATTACGGAGGAGAGGAGTCCCGTTTTCTCCATGTACCCGAGTCCCTTCACCGGATAAGGAGAAAGCAGCATCTTGTCCAGCTCTTCCTTTATCCTTTCGACTGAGACTTTTTTGATGGTTTCATTGAGGTCCTTTATTGCAGAGAGGGTCCTCTCTTCTATATCGAAACCGAGCTTTGCGGAGAAGCGGCATGCCCTCATCATTCTCAGCGCATCCTCCCCGAGCCTTTCCTCCGGCTCTCCGATAGCCCTGATAATCCCCCTCCCGATATCATCAATGCCGCCGTGCATATCGATAATGCCGCCTGTGAGAACGTCGACTGCGAGGGCGTTTATCGTGAAGTCGCGTCTCTTGAGGTCCTCTTCGAGAGAGCGCACAAATGTGACGGAGTCGGGGTGCCGCGAATCGGAGTAGTCGCCTTCGGTACGGAATGTGGTTATCTCATAGTGGGCGCCCTTGTAGATGACGGTTACAGTGCCGTGCTTTATCCCGGTGTCGATAGTGCGCCTGAACATGGCCTTGACCTCCCCCGGGAGAGCGGAGGTTGTAAGATCATAGTCATCGTTCTTTCTTCTGAGGAGATAGTCTCTGACGGCTCCTCCGACAAGATAGAGGGAGTAGGAGTGCGAGGAAAAAATCGCCCCGAGCTCTCTGAGATTCTCCGGCACATCGTATTTCATGGTCCAAATCTACCACAGTTCGGGCTTTTGCGTCAGCATTCTGGCGGCTCCCCTTGAAGAAAAGGGCGCCAAACTCTTACAATGGAAAGGAAAAATCTAAGGAGAAACAAAGATGTTTGAACCT
>CAVFZO010000055.1:0-14264 GCA_963626925.1 Clostridium sp. AM49-4BH | reverse complement strand
ATAGCAGTAGCGGTGTCATGGACGCACCCATGGAAGAGCAATCTCAGCCATGATGCTCTGGTAATTAATTACCGAGTAGTTCACCACATTCCATTTGTACTGGAACACTTGATTTTGTCTTCCGATGATGTTAGAAGAGAATTGTCAGCAGTGACAAATATGTCTGGCCGTTGGACAACGGATCGGGACTCCCCAATGGGCTGAGCGAGAAGCCGCCAGAGCTAGAGGTTCGCCTCTAGTTTTTTATGCCCCGGCACTGTGTATCAATATTCGTCTGCATAACGCTCGAACATATGAGCAAGATATTCTTTTCGCTCCTTCTTTTTCCCGTGCTTCTCGAATATGAAACGCAGAAGTGAATAGATAACGCTGTAGAAGGAAAGAACGACGAAGAACTTTCCGAAGAGATCGATGTGGCGTGTGTAGAACGTAAGTCCGTCCATCCCGCCGACCGGCACTTCATATATCCCCCAGCTCTGTGTGAAGGGCTCGAGCTCGTTCACGATTTCGCCCGAGGGAAGAACAAGCGCCGTAATGCCGCTGTTGGTGGACCTCAGGAGCGGACGCCGGTTCTCAACGGCTCTGAAAACCGAAAGCTGGAAATGCTGCCTCTCGGCCTGCACGGAGCGTGACCAGTAGTCGTTGGAGAGGTTTATTATCATATCGGCACCCTTCTGGACGAAAGATGCCGAGAGGTATCCGAAGGTATCCTCGAAACATATCGGTGTCGAGAACTTTATACCGTTGTACTCGAAGACTGTCGCTTCCTCACCCTTCTTCCACCACTTGTAGTCGTTGGCCTTGAGAAGCGCATAGAGGTGCGGGAACTCTTTCTCATAGGGGAAATACTCCGTAAATGGAACGAGGTGCTGCTTACGGTATGTCCCTTTCACCTCACCGTCGGCAAAATATATGACAGTGTTGTAAGTCTCCCAGTTCCACTCTCCGTCATCTAGTACGGGGTCGTAGTCCTTATCCTTTATGACTCCCTCGGGATTGCCCGTAACGAGAGGTACGGAGAGAGACTTTCCGAATTCGACGAAGCGCTTCACGAGTTTCTTCGTCGTTATGTTGACGTCGTACGTAAGATGCCAGCTGACAGAAGGGACGAAGGCTGTCTCCGACCATACGACCATGTCGGGATTCTCTCCGACAGCCTCCTCTGTGAGGGATACAAGTGTCTCGAAATTCTCCTTGTATGTCGAATAACCCCCCTTCCATGTGTCTGCGCTGTGCTGTACAGCGGCAATCCTCACCGTCTCCTCCGGCGCCTTATTGTCATAATACGACTTCATGAAAAACCCGAGAATCCATACAGAGAGAAGAAGGACAACGGAGAAAAGAAAGGTGTGAAAGCGTTTTCTGTTTCCTCTCTGGAGGATGCAGTCTGCAAAGAGTGCCTGCGGCAGGCTCATCACAAAGCCCAGTCCCCATATTCCCGTTATCGAGACTATCTGGATGAGGGATGTGTATTCATAGACTGCCGACGTGAGATTACCGTAGGGATAAGCGAGGAACCCCAGCTGTGTAAGATAGAGATAGGCGTTGTAGAAGAGACACGAGAAGAAGGCATAGTGCTTTTTGAAGAGGTCGCGGCATGCACGGATTGCAGTAAAGAGAACGGCATACTGTATGCACTCGAGAATCGGAGCGATGAGGATGGCAAGAGGATGGAAGGTTGAGAGCCAGTAGTTGTAGAACCAGTAGAAGAGGAAACCGTATTCAAGGCCGTAGAGCCACACCGTCCTGTAGCTTGAAGTATATATTACATAGAAAACCGGAATGAGATAAAAGAATGCGAGAAACGGCAGCCCGTCCTCCACATACTTACCGGGAAAGGCAAGAGATGCAATAAATGCCGAGAGTGCCACAACAACAAGCGTAAAAATGAACCTGATAAAGCCGTGCTTTCTTTGCTGCATGCCTGCATGATACACCATCCGCCGTCTTTTGTATGTGTAGAAGATGTGTTCATGAACCGTGTTTCTTTCTGTATTCTCGCGGTGTAAGGGATGTGTATCTTTTGAAAAATAGTGCGAAATGAGATGAGGATGAGAATCCGGGATAAAAAGCAATTGCGGTAAGAGACTTATCGGCACCTCAGAAGGAGCTCTCCCTCTCCACTCCTCCAGCCCGTTCCGGAACGACAGTCGGAGAGTACGAGGAAATAAATGTCGTGATAGGCGCCTCCCATGACACAGCGCCGGCTGTGGATGGTATCCTGATGAAGGACACCAGTTCCACAATCTCATCAGGCGTCTGGTCACTTCTCGGAGTGAAAACAGACAGGACGATAACAGGGCCGGAGAGCAGAGAAGGATACCTCAAAGGTTAGTTTAATACGACTAACTTGTTCCATCAAAAATAATTATTCTTTTGTTCTTGCTTTTTCCACGAGCTGTGCATAGAATTGTCGAATGCAGAAAAACGAGGAAAGAGCAGGAATAATAAAGAGAGCGGCAGACATCGGGATTGCCCTCAACATACTGCTGGGTATTATTAAGATGATACTCGGCTCGGTCACGCATTCGCTGGCCTTCCTCTCCGACGGTGCGAACAACCTCTCGGACTCCATCTCCTCGCTCGTCACCCTCATAGGTTACAGGCTCTCGAAGAAGAGACCCACAAAAAGCCACCCCCTCGGATACGGGAGAGTGGAGTATCTTTCGGCGCTCCTTGTCTCGCTTCTCGTGATGGGAACAGGCAGCTCATTTCTCATGTCCTCGATAGACGCCGTCAGAAATCCCTCACCCGTCACACTCACATCCACGGCCGTCATAATCCTCTCCCTTTCGGTTGTGGTGAAGCTTGCTCTCTGGCTCTTCTACAGAAAGGAGGGGAAAAAGGCGGGAAGCCTCGCCCTCTCCTCATCCTCCGTCGACTCTCTCTCCGATGCCGTCATAACGACAGTCACGATTCTTTCCGCTCTCGTATCACACTACACTTCCCTCTCCCTCGACGGAGAAGCAGGAATAGTCGTCTCCCTCTTCATCATGTGGTCGGGTTTCGAGTCGATACTGAAGGTCTCCGATACTATTCTCGGAAAACGTCCCACAAAGGAGGAAGTCCAGAAAATAAGGGAGATCATCAAGGAATACCCGCCTCTGAGCGGAGGCTACGACATAAGGATCCACAACTACGGCCCCGAG
Organism: Clostridium sp. AM49-4BH; assembly: GCA_963626925.1. Lineage (GTDB taxonomy): Bacteria > Spirochaetota > Spirochaetia > Sphaerochaetales > Sphaerochaetaceae > Ornithospirochaeta. The sequence goes on along the minus strand of CAVFZO010000055.1, from coordinate 11,115 downwards.
TACAGCATGGGGACGATAGATGTCGAAGTTCCCTTCTCCTCCGATGCCCGCTCGATATGTGAGGCTATGGAGAAGGCGAAGAAGAGACTCTATGCCGAAACGGGCACTCTCTTCACATTCGGTATGAACGCCGAGAACCAGGATGACGAAAGAGTCAGGGAAATGATGGAGAAGACCCTGAAGTGCATGAAGATGGCCTCCGGTGATGTCATAGGGATACACGGCTTTCATGTGCACTTCGATGAAATGAGAATCGAATTCGACGTCGTCGTCTCGTTTTCCCTCCGCGACTGGGAGACCTTCAGAAAGAACATGACGGGACTTCTCGAGCTCATATTCCCCGGCTATGTGATATCATTCAACATCGACCCCGACTATTCCTGAAAATGGCTTCAGCCTCCCTGAGGGCTCTTCTGTCAGCTTCGAACGAGAGAAGCGCCTCCGCTTCATCAATGCCTGCCCAGAAGGCAGTGTCGGTTTCTCCCTCCTGTCCTCCAGGCTCGCCCGAGAGATATACGGAGGGAAAGAAATAGACTTTCCTCTCGTCTCCCGCCTTCTGAGAAGGAACGACAACGGGGGATGAGATAATCGCTGCCCTTATTCCGCTCTCCTCCTCGGTCTCCCTCAGCGCAGCCTCCTCTCGCGTTTCTCCTTCCTCTATGTGGCCCTTGGGGAAAGAATAATGACCGTAGTACCTTATGAGAAGAACACGCCCCAGGGCGTCGAAGCATATACAGCCGGCGCTGTCACATTTGTCCACCCTCTCCCTCCTTTTCCGGAACACAGACAAAGTGTTCCTCGCCTCCTATTTTCACCGATGCCGTAACAATCGGGAATGAATAGAGGGACGAGAGCATCTCTCCCGTCATTATCTCGTCACTGCTTCCCTTTTTAAGAACACTGCCGTCCTTGAGTGCGATAATCGATGTCGAATAGAGAGCCGCAAGAGATGGTGAATGAGTCGAGAATATGACGGTGTAACCGCGCCCGGAGAGTTCCTTCACCTTCCGCATGACGCGGTGGCTGTTTGCAAAATCGAGGGAGGATGTGGGCTCGTCCATTATGAGAATTTCCGCCTCCTGCATCAGAGATCTGGCAAGAAGCATGAGCTGCTTCTCTCCTCCGCTTATCTTTCTTGTTCCTCTAGTCTTTATCCCGGCGATTCCCATTGCTTCGATGAGCTCTTCCGCTCTACTTCTCTCCTCCTTTCCGGGAGTTTCGAAGAGGCCCAGTCTGTTTGCGGCTCCCATCATGACGGTCTCCAGAACAGAATGGTTGAATACAGGATTGAATGACTGAGGAATGTATGCCGTGGAGAAGGCGCGTTCCCTGTCGGTGAGCGACAGAACATCACGGCCGTCTATCTCTACTACGCCCTTCTGAGGCTTCAGAAAACCGAGGATGCACTTGAAGAGCGTGGACTTACCCACTCCGTTGGGGCCGAGAAGCGCTATGATCTCCCCGCCGCATGCCGAGAATGAGACATCATTCAATACAGTCTTGTCCTCATACGAGAAGGAGACATTTTTTATATCAAGCGTCATCTTCCCTGCCTCCCGTTATGATGAGATAGAGGAATACCGGAGCACCGATGAAGGACGTCAGAATACCGAGGGGAAGCTCTCCGGTTGTTATTATGCGTGCCAGATTATCTACAAAGAGGAGGAATGTGCCCCCCAGGAGCATGGACGCAGGAACGACCTTTCTGTTGTCGACGCCGACGAGAAGCCGCGAGAAATGGGGGATTACGAGTCCCACCCAGCCTATCATACCGCTGATGGAGACAGCTGCCGCGGTCATGAGAGTCGATGAAAGCACAACAATTATTCTGAGGCGTGATGTGTTGACGCCCATGCTCCTCGCTTCCGTCTCCGAGAGAGAGAGGAGATTTATCCTCCATCTGAAGAGTATGACAGGAAGGGCACCGATGATGAGGGGGAAGAATGCAAATGCAAGATCCTTCATCTTGATGGATGAAAGAGAGCCCATCAGCCAGTATGTGATTGCAGGAAGCGTGCTCTCCGTGTCGGCAATGAGCTTTACAAACGACGTGGCTGACGAGAAGAGCGAGGAGACGATGACGCCGGCAAGGACAAATGCCAGAGTCTGGTTTATCGGGCTCAGTCTTGATATGAGGATGGCAATGAGCACAGCCGACAGTCCGAAAATGAACGATGAGAGCGTGACGGTGAAATAATCGGCGCCGAGAAGGAGTGCCACGGCAGCCCCGAAGCCCGCCCCGCTTGAGGCCCCGAGAAGGTCCGGCGACACCATCGGGTTACGGAAGATCGCCTGATAACTTGCTCCCGAGAGTGAAAGAGCAGCCCCTATCATGAAAGCAGCCACTATTCTGGGAAAACGTATGTTGATGACGACGACCTCCTCCGTACTCGTCCAGGTATGGGGAAGTGTATACTTTCCGCCTGTGACGATCTCGATGAGACGGGAGAGGAGAATCTTCACAGCAGTGAAGGGATTTACGCTGTAGCGCCCGATCATGAACGAAAGCATGAAGACAAGCACGGCTGTGATGATCATAGGCAGAAACAATGCATTCTCTTTCTTCATTCTTTCTCCGACTGTACGAGAATACCACAGAAAAAGACGGGGAAAAAGGGATTTGTTTATAAAAAGATAACGTATTCTTTCTCTTTGCACATCACCCTCCTGCGCTGTAGAATGGTTCATATGTACAAAGCCTCGGAAAAAAGATATGACTCGATGACATACCGACGCAGCGCGAACTGCGGTCTCCCCCTTCCCGTAATCTCACTCGGGATGTGGCACAACTTCGGCTCCGGGAGTGACTACCAGACGACAAAGGAGATAGTAACGGCTGCCTTCGACAGGGGAATCACAGCTTTCGACACAGCCAACAACTACGGCCCGGAGAACGGCTCTGCCGAAGAAAGGCTCGGCGAGATAATCAGAAGAGAGCTCTCCTCATACCGCGATGAGATTGTTATATCTACAAAGGCGGGCTACCCGATGTGGCCGGGTCCCTACGGCGACGGCGGAAGCCGCAAGCACCTCATCTCGTCTCTCGATCAGTCACTCCGGAGACTCGGACTTGACTATGTCGACATCTTCTACCATCACAGACCCGACAGGAAGACGACTCTCGAAGAGACAGCATCGGCACTGGCGTACATCGTCTCTTCTGGAAGGGCCTTATACATTGCACTCTCCAACTACGGAGAGGAGATCTTCGAGATGGAGAGGATTCTCAGAGAGGACTACCACACCTCTGTCATACTCAACCAGGTCTCCTACTCCATCCTCAACAGAAGGGGCGACGAAGACGGCACCCTCTTTCCGCGCCTTGAGAAGGCGGGAATCGGAGTTCTTGCCTTCTCCCCCCTGAGCCAGGGCCGTCTCACGGATAAGTATCTCGACGGAAAGATACCCGACGGCAGCAGGGCACAGACGAGTGCATTCCTCTCACCCTCCGACATTACACCGGAGCTGGTGAAAGCCCTGGGTATCCTCAGCGACATAGCCTCGAAGCGCGGCCAGAAGCTCAGCGAGATGGCAATCAACTGGGACCTCGAGAGACGGGGGATGACGGGAGTCATAGTCGGCGCAAGGAACCGCAGCCAGCTCATAGATACGATAAAAAGCATTGAAACATATTCCTCCTTCACAGAGGAAGAGGAAAATGCAATAGAAGAAGCTGTCCGGGGAATATCATTCAGGAGGTAGAGATGGAGTGCAGACTCAAGATACGCATAGGTGATAATGGAAACTACTTCTTCGGCCCCGGAGTTGCAGCTCTGCTGAAGAATATAGAATCCTGCGGGAGCGTCAGACAGGCTGCCGCACGGATGGAACTCTCCTACTCGAAGGCATGGCATATGATAAAGAACAGCGAGGAGGGATTCGGACGCTCCCTCGTCGAGAGGAACGTCGGAGGAAAGGGAGGTGGAATGGCATCCCTCACCGAAGACGGACGGAGGGTTATGGATCTCTTCTTCTCTCTCGAGGAAAAACTTAAAAACCAGAGCGACGCCCTCTTTTGTGACCTCTACAGGGACTATATCTGATGTGGTGGACTCCCGAGAGAATAATGTGGCACGAAAGGGCTGCAGAGAGGTGTGATTTTCACCTCCGTCTTGCTGAGAGGATCGAGAGTCATCTCGATGATGGGGAGAGCATCCTCGAGCTCGGATGCGGACTGGGGAGAGTAAGCTCCATTCTTTTCCTCTCCCATCCCGTCAGAGCAGTCGACATTGAAGAGAAAGCGATAGAGTGCGCAAAGATGCGCGAAAAGAAGGACATCTACACAGTCTCGGACTGGAGGGATCTGAAGGAGAGGGCCGACTGCGTACTCTGTGTCTTCTTCGGCCACCTCGAAAGCCTCGAAGAACTCTCCCGTCAGATGGCTCTGGCAGAAAAGCACGCCGTCTATATCTTCTCCGAACACCGCGGCCAGAAGGATGACCTTGTCTACAAGGAGACGACAGGGAGAGAAGATATGGAGAAGAAACTGAGGTCTCTCGGCTACACTGTCGAAAGCGAAAGCTTCACACTCCCCTTTCCTCAGCCCCTGCTGTCGCTTGAAGAGGCAGAGGCGTTCATCGCCCTCTCCTATCCGAAGAAGAATGTCTCGGATTACCTTCCCTTCGTGACTGAAAGCGTCGACGAGGAATATCCCTACATTCTCAAAAACGAGAAAAGAATGCTTCTTTTCGACATAAAAGCGTAAAGTGTCGGAGTTTTCCGTTCTTTTATGTCGTCAAGCTGTTATCTTTATTTCCATCTGTTTCCGATTTTCCATTCCATGATTATATTTATGTTCAGGAAAAATCATGGAAAACAACGATAACAAAAAAAACTACAAACCGGTAATATACTACGCATTTCTCGTATTTATCCTGATAATGCTCCTCAATGCATTCGTATTCCCGAAACTGATGGAAGTCAAGATCCAGGAAGTACAGTATTCAGACTTTCTGAGCATGGTCGACAGAGGGGAAGTGAAACAGGTTGTTCTCGCCGACGACTACATCCTCTTCTCGGCAGAGAAGGACGGGACAACCGTCACATACCAGACTGCCGTCTTCCCCGACAGCGGACTGAGGGAGAGACTCGAGAAGGCGGGAGTATCCTTCTCGTCATATATAGAATCAGAAGCATCCCCCATTTCGTCATTCCTGACGACCTGGGTGCTCCCGATTCTCTTCTTCTCGCTACTCGGAAGACTCGCCGCCCTCTTCATTTCGAAGCGCGGCGGAATGAATGCCATGAGCTTCGGCAAGAGCAACGCCAAGATCTATGCCGAGAGTGAAACGGGTGTCACATTCAAGGATGTCCAGGGCGAGGACGAAGCCAAAGAGGCCCTCGAAGAGATAGTGAACTACCTCCATAACAGCGACGAATACACCAAGATAGGAGCAAAGCTTCCCAAGGGCGCCCTGCTCGTAGGCCCTCCGGGAACAGGTAAGACACTCCTGGCAAAGGCGGTGGCGGGGGAAGCGAAGGTTCCCTTCTTCTCGATTTCGGGATCCGAATTCGTCGAGATGTTCGTAGGCATGGGGGCAAGCAAGGTCCGTGACCTCTTCAAGCAGGCGTCCGAGAAAGCACCGTGCATTGTCTTCATCGATGAAATCGATACTATCGGAAAGAAGAGGGACAGCGGTGCATACGGCGGCAACGACGAGAGGGAGCAGACACTCAACCAGCTCCTGACAGAGATGGACGGCTTCGATGCCAACAAAGGCGTCGTAATCCTTGCGGCGACGAACAGACCGGAGTCTCTTGACCCGGCACTTCTGAGACCGGGCAGATTCGACAGAAGAATCCCCGTAAATCTTCCAGACCTCCAGGGAAGAGTGGCAATCCTCAAGGTCCACGCAAAGGACGTGAAGATGGCTGACGGCATAGACTACGAGGCAATTGCAAGGGCGACAAGCGGTGCCAGCGGCGCAGAACTGGCAAACATCATCAACGAGGCTGCACTCCGTGCTGTCAGAGACAAGCGTGAGATGGTGACACAGGAGGACCTCGAGGAGAGCGTCGAAGTCGTCATAGCAGGCTACAAGAGGAAGAACGCCGTTCTCAGCGAAAAGGAGAAGAAGATCGTCGCCTATCATGAGATCGGACACGCACTCGTTGCGGCGAAACAGAACAACTCCGCTCCCGTTACAAAGATAACAATCATCCCGAGAACAAGCGGTGCACTGGGATACACGATGCAGGTCGACGAGGAGGAGAAGAACCTCATGTCGAAGGAGGAGATCCTCAACAAGATAGCAACCCTCACAGGCGGTCAGGCTGCAGAGGAGCTCATCTTCTCGTCAATCACCACAGGGGCCTCCAACGACATCGAGCAGGCCACGAAGCTTGCACGCGGCATGGTGACACGCTACGGCATGTCGCCCGAGTTCGGGATGGTCGCACTCGAGACTGTGAACAACCAGTACCTCGGAGGAGACACTTCTCTTGCATGCTCGTCCGCAAGCAGCGAGGAAGTCGACAGAGAAGTCGTCGAAATCGTGAAGACTGCACGCGAGAAGGCTATGAACATCCTCAGGGAAAACAAGGACAAGCTCGATGAACTCAGCACCTATCTTCTTGAGAAGGAGACCATCACGGGAGAAGAGTTCATGGCTATCCTCAATAAATAAAAACTGATAATATACCCACAGTCCTCCTCGTAGCGGGGAGGATTGTTTCTGTTATGAAAGAACCTGAAAAGAAAAAACTTACACCCTATCTCAGGCCTTACAGGAAGGAGGCGGTCATTGCTCCGCTTTTCAAGCTCCTCGAGGCATTCTTCGACCTTCTGGTACCGCTCATCGTGGCAGCCATGATCGACAACAGCGGAATCGGCGGAGGAAAGATCTATTTCTACTTCGGCCTTCTCATCCTGATGGCCCTTCTGGGCCTCACCTGCTCCGTTACCGCACAGTATTTCGCGGCAAAGGCCAGCGTAGGCTTTGCAACGACGCTCAGAGCAGATCTCTTCAGCCACATAGAGAAGCTCTCCTTCTCCGACCTCGACAGAATCGGGGGCAGTACGCTTATTACAAGGCTTACAGCCGACGTCAATCAGATACAAACGGGGCTGAACATGGCACTGAGGCTTCTTCTGAGAAGTCCCTTCATCGTATTCGGTGCTGCAGTCATGGCCTTCTCAATCAACGTGAAGGCGGCACTCATCTTCGTTCTCGCCATTCCTGTTCTCCTTTTTGTCACATCCCTCATAATGAGACTCTCGATTCCTCTTTACTCGAAAAGCCAGTCGAAGCTCGATGATGTTACATCCCTCACAAGGGAGAACCTCACAGGAGTGAGGGTGATCAGGGCCTTCAACAGAGAGGAGAGAAGCGTCAAGGAGTTCAGAAAGAGCAACGACGACCTCACGTCCATCAACCTCTTCGTCGGAAAGCTCTCCGCACTCCTCAACCCTGTTACATATGTTCTCATAAACATTGCAACGGTTATACTCATAAAGCGCTCGGCAATCCAGGTGGAGATGGGAGAGCTTCAGCAGGGTGAGGTCGTCGCCCTCTACAACTACATGCTCCAGATAATCGTCGAGCTCATAAAGCTTGCCTCCCTCATCATCACGATAAACAAGGCCCTTGCATGTGCGCGTAGAGTCGAGAGCGTGATGAACACAAAGGAGGGAATGAGCTACCCCGACAGCGATCCGGAAACGGCGGAGGGCGCAAGTGCAGTCGAATTCAGAGACGTATCATTTACATACCCCGACGGCGGAAAGAGTGCCGTCAGCGGCATTACATTCACAGCAAAGAAGGGAGAGACAGTCGGCATAATCGGAGGAACGGGAAGCGGCAAGACGACGCTAGTAAATCTCATTCCCCGCTACTATGACAGAACAGAGGGAGAGGTGCTCGTCAACGGCATTCCCGTCGAGTGCTATACAAAGAAGACGATAAACTCTCTTGTCTCCGTCGTCCCGCAGAAGGCACAGCTCTTCAGCGGTACGATACGATCGAACATGCTTCTGGGTAATGAAGGAGCCAGCGACGAGGAGATACTCTCAGCCCTCGAGAAGGCACAGGCTGGAGAGATCGTCGAGAAGAAGGGAGGACTTGATGCAGAGGTCGAACAGAACGGCCGCAACTTCTCCGGCGGGCAGAAGCAGAGACTCACGATAGCACGCGCCCTCGTGAAGGGAGGAGAAATACTCATACTCGACGACTCGTCCTCGGCTCTTGACTTCAAGACCGATGCAGAACTGAGGAAGGCAATAAAGAGCCTCAAGGATCTCACAATCTTCATCGTATCGCAGAGAATATCTTCAGTGAAGAACGCCGACGAGATCCTCCTCCTCGATAAGGGACGCCTCGTGGGGAAAGGAACGCACGACGAGCTTCTTATTGGAAACGAAATATATCGTGATATCTACTACTCGCAGTTCCCGGAGGAGAGAAAAGAGGAGAAGCTATGAAATATTCCACTACAGTGAAGGATCTCATGAAATATCTCAGAAGACACATGGCTCTCCTTGTCCTGAGTCTTCTCCTTGCCGCAGTCAGTGTAATTCTGCAGCTCTGGGTTCCCCTTCTCTTCGGAGACGCCATCGACCAGCTTGCCGGAAAGGGGGGTGTCGATTATTCCGCACTCTCCCTGTACCTGGTGAAGATACTTGTCTGTGTGGGCACGAGTGCGCTCTTCGTCTACGTCATGAACATCATCAACAACCGTATAACATACACGGTCGTGAGGGATATAAGAAATGACATGATGGAGCACATACAGCACCTTCCCCTCTCCTATCTTGACTCTCACACCTCAGGTGACATCGTAAGCCGTATCATCACAGATACCGATGTGCTCTCCGACGGCCTCCTCTTGGGCTTCACGCAGCTCTTCAGCGGCGTTGTGACGATCGTGGCGACAATCTATCTCATGCTCACGAAGAACGTCTGGATCAGCCTCATAGTCATCCTTCTCACCCCGCTGAGCTTTCTCGTCTCGTCATTCATATCTTCCCGCTCGTTCAATCTCTTCCGCGCCCAGAGCAGTGCCCGCGGAGACGAGACTGCGCTCATCGATGAAATCGTGGGCGGAATGAAGGTTGTCAAAGGCTACGGCTACGAGGAGAGGGCATATGAGCGCTTTACGCTTCTCAACGACAAGCTCTCGGATGCAAGCCGGAAGGCCATCTTCTACAGCTCTCTTGCAAACCCCTCGACGAGATTCGTCAACAACATCATCTACGCCTTCGTCGCACTCATCGGCATCATCCTCATTCCGAAGGGAGCCCTCACTGTCGGGGGACTTGCGGTCATGTTGAGCTATGCAAACCAGTATATGAAGCCCTTCAACGACATAAGCAGCGTAATAACGGAGCTCCAGAACTCCTTTGCATGCGCTTCCCGTGTCTTCGATCTCATCAATGTACCCCCGGAGAGCGCCGACAGCACCGCCACACTTGAAAATGTCTCGGGTAACGTCGAGATAGACGACGTCGCATTCTCCTACGACAAGTCGAAAAAGCTCATCGAGCACCTCTCACTTGAAGCGGAAAAGGGAACGAGAGTCGCAATAGTCGGTCCGACAGGCTGCGGCAAGACGACAATCATCAATCTTCTCATGCGCTTCTACGATCCCGACAGCGGAACGATAAGAATCGACGGAAAGGACATCCTCTCCGTCTCACGCCGCTCTCTGAGAGCCTCCTACGGCATGGTACTCCAGGAAACCTGGATAAAGAACGGGACGGTGAGGGAGAATATAACATTCGGCCGCCCGGACGCTGCGGTCGAGGAGATAGAAAAGGCCGTGGACGAGGCGCACTGCCGCGACTTCATCGAAGCCCTCCCCGACGGCCTTGAGACAGTCCTGAACGAGCACAGTCTTTCTGAGGGACAGAAACAGCTTCTCTGCATTGCCAGGGTAATGCTGACTCATCCCCCGATGCTCATACTCGATGAGGCGACGAGCAGTATAGATACGCGTACGGAGCTTCTCGTGCAGAGTGCCTTCGACACCCTCATGGAGGGAAGAACGAGCTTCGTCGTCGCACACAGGCTCTCGACGATAAAGAATGCCGATATCATCCTCGTGATGCAGAACGGCAGAATAATCGAGACGGGAACACACGACACTCTCATGGAGAAGAAAGGTTTCTACTATACACTCTATAACAGCCAGTTCGCACCTGTATAACAGATCAGGGGGGCGTCAGGAATCATCCAGTTTGATTTCCTCCCCCTTGAACTGCAATATCTGTCAGAGTATTTCTTTTTTATCAAGCTCAGCCGAGATATGTCGGCTCCTTTGTCTTGTCGATTATCTCTTCCTTCTTCTCTGTTATCTGCCTCGTCTCTGACGAGAAGCTGAGTCCGATGATGTGGATGGTCTTTCTTGTGTTGATGTACCTGTGGTAGTAGCCCTTCTCTTTTATCTGCTCAACGGCTTTAAGTGCACTCTCATCAACCTTCATCTCAATGACATAGGCATCACGGTTTGTGGAGATGACAATGTCGCTTCGTCCTGTGAGAGACGCCTCTTCGGCATCGATACGCGAGCCTCCCAGCATGAGGAAGAAGGAGAAGAAAGCCTCCTGGTAGCTTCTTTCCTTCTTTTCAAGAATCGTATAAGGAAATTCCTTCAGGAAGGCATTGAAGGTCTTTTCAAGCCGCTCCGTATCTCCCCTTTTTATTGCCCTTATCCCTTCAACGGCATAAAGAGAAGCCTCGATTCCTGTAAAACGCTCGACAAGGTTCTGTGTGAATGACTTTCTGATCTCAGTATTCGGGAATGTCAGAGTAAGAGCGTCGTAGTCTCCGTCCTTTATCGTTAAGTAGCCGGTGAAGAGAAGAAGAGAGAGTACCTGCAGGTCCTTGAGTTTCTTTTCTCTGAGAAGAGAATAGTCGAATGTATTGACGGCACTGAGGGGAAGAATGGGATTCTCGGAAATAATCCTTTCAAGATGATAGTCTGCCGCAAGTTCCACAGCCAGCGTGTTTGCTCCAGTATTCTCCCAATACGGTTCGAAGTAACAGCCGCTGTTGAAAAACTTTCCGACGGAGACAGGATTATAAACACGGTTTTCACTTCTATATGAGAAACGGTAGCCGTCGTAGTAATCTCTTATTGCTGAGAGAAACTCTTCTCTTGTCTCATATTCCCTGTCGC
>CAVFZO010000054.1:0-14464 GCA_963626925.1 Clostridium sp. AM49-4BH | reverse complement strand
TGTATAATCAGATGTGCCGTGGAATGAATAATCCCATCAAACCTTTTTATATCATCCTCACTATAGCCATAGATATCTTCCCACATGAATGAGGGAAGATAGCATGCAGCATGCTTAAAGCCGAGTTTTTCGTCAGCAGTTTCCATATAAACTTTGACTGTCTCGTCATCACGATATTCTGAGTGAACAATCTCTGTTCCATCATCAAGCGTCAAGAACGGATACACCATTCCGGACACCTCCCTGTCATAAGATTCACAACTATTATATCAATCTCTTATGAGTTACAGGAAATACAAGCCATTCACCGGAGAAACAAAGAGCTTCCACTGATACAGCAGACAGGAGAAGACGTTTTTGGATGTACAGCATATCCCGGTAACGAGGATAAAGCACGAAAAAGAGAAGGCCCTGTCTTCACAAAGCCTCCCTTTTTCTCCCGTGAAAGATATCCTACACAGGTGTTCAGTACAAAAGGCTATCAGGTTTCTGTTGTCTTTCTGACAAATTCCTCGACCCTGTTACTGAATCCGAGCCATCCGTTATCCTCGCTCTCTTTGAAAAAACAGTTCACGCTGAGACCGTCATCCGAAGTGCCGATCATGTAGACAATTCTATACGGTTTATCTGAATCGGATTTCAACACACACCAGTCATTGGTTAGTACACGTTCGCCAATCGTCAAAGTAGCAGTCCCGTCATCTTTAAATACAGCTGTAAATGATCCCCAGGTCCATGTTCCGACAAGATCGTTGTTTATGTATGTTGTCACCGTCTTGTCTTCTACTGAACAGGCATCACAAGAAACCACAGTAAGGCTGCCGTCTGAAGCGGCAGTTGCCTTCCTGTAATTCGAGGTATTGTACTTAATGACAGAACCATTATGGGCATATTCATCCTTCAGAAGAGTCTGATCCTCCTCCACATAGCCGCAGCCCGATCTGGCACATTTCATTTTGTACTTTCCGTCTTCTTTACAGGTCGGGGCGACAAGTGAAGATGTGCTAGGACCGGTTCCGCTTGTGATAACGTTGTCATAAACAAGCAGATGTCCGAGAGCAGGAATATCTTCAGATGTTGTCGCACTGCATTCAGAACATTTGAAGTTCTTCGATCCTTTTGTTTCACAAGAGGCTGCTGTCGTTCCGTTATCAACATATTTGTGTGCAATCATCGGAACAACCTCTGTCTTCTTCTCACCGCAGACAGAACATTCATACTTTTTAGATCCGTATGAGGTACATGAAGCCGCTGTCTCGCTTTTCAGCACATAGTCGTGTGTTTTCAAAGGAATGGTCTCGGTTTCCGTCTTACCGCATACAGAACACTTGACCGTCTTAGAGCCTTTTTCAGTGCATGTAGCAGCGGTCTCCGATTCTGTTTCGAATTTGTGGTCTGATGTTACGGGGATGGTCTCGGTTTTCTTCGTGCCGCAGATTGTGCATGTGTAGGTATTTAAGCCTTCATCCTTGCATGTTGCAGGCGTCGTTATCTCGCCGTCATTCCATACGTGTGAGCATGTTTTGTCTTTACAACTTATTGCTGTTAATAAAATTAACACTATAAAAAGTGCCAAAACGGGGGGGGTGAATCTTTTTCTCATCTTTCGTCTCCCTTCTATAGATAAAAAGATGATAAAATTCAGAATTCAGGATGTCAAACAAATTATTGCTGAATCACCTGTTTCCGTTGATAATCCATTCCCCTTTTCTCTTCGAACCCGTTCTTATAAGAATCTTGCTGTCCCGGAGACTCTTCAAAGCCCTTTCCACTGTCCGTGTTGTCACACCAGTAGCCGAGGCAATATCGGCAAGCGTCGCAAGAGGATTGACTTTGACGACGCTGATGATTCTTTTCTCCGTCTCCGTAAGCCGATGTCCGTTTAAAAGGCCGTTTCTTTCAACCACGGGACCTCTCTGCACTGTTCTCTTCAAAACCTCTTCATCGAAAGGAATCGTTACCCTGATGTAGTTCTTCTTTATCTCGAAGACACCGCGGCCGTATCTTTTCACTATGACGGGAATGCCGTGTCCCGTTCTCTCGGCAAGATTCATATTCAGAAAGATCTGCATGAGAGCTGTGTTTCTCGGAACACTGACTCCCATGAAGAAATCCTCTTCTTCCTGCCCGCTCGGAAGACCTCCATAGGAGAATATCTCGAGTCTGTCGTCATAGAATGAAATCAGAGGCGAAGAAATAGTCCAGTCATTATGAACGAGAGCATTGATTACAGCTTCGTTCACCGAGTCGAAATCATAAAGGAATATGTCCCTGCGGGGACGGACAGTGGTATCTAAAATACATGTGTTTTCGGTGGCTGTCCTGAGCTTTATCTGCTCATACGACAGAAGCAGACACTGATTACCGTAATCATAACGCTCCGAAATAGCGGATTTGTCATTTCCCTTGAATTTGACAAAGATCAGAGGCAGCATGTTCCTGTCAGACATGATCTCTGCAAGGAGGTTGTATTTACCGTCAGGAGTAAGAAGATTCAGATTAGTCTCGAATGTGGCATCCTCCAGATGGTACCCTCTAACACCGTAATATGTCTTCAGTGTATTGAAGGTAATCGGCGTATATGATGCAGGAAAAAGAACCATTGCATCCGTCTTTCTGTATTTCATTTCATAGCGGGTGTCGATTTCCTCCTGTGTCATGTTCTTGCATGTCGTACCTATCCGCACGACACAACCGATGGAAGAGTAACCGTACTTCTTCTGACAGTAAATCGTCTGAATTCCTTTTTTGACATGAACAATCAGAACAGGTTTCTCTTCGATGTATACAGTTTCCATCGTAACAAGAGAATGCGGAACCGGTTCTATCTGATACGTAATGACATCGGAGACCCTCTTCGACGTATCATCCAGGTCGTTTATGCCGGCTATCGTTCCGTTATCGTTCACGCCTATGACAAGTTCTCCTCCGTCTGCATTAAGAAAAGCAACTATCTCCCTGCACACCGCATCGGTGAATTTTGACTTCAACTCCATTTTCTCGGATTCACAAAACACTGCCATACTCCTTCGTACTATTTGATAGCAGAGATTCCGGAAAAAGCAATGAAATGCCACAAAACTGCCACAAATACCGACATAATTACCGACACGAATAACGACGCGATTAACGACATTTATATAACATAAGTCAACTTATTATATTCTAAGACTTAAGTAAGATTAAAATCCAAGAAAACGACACGAATACCGACACGAATACCGACACGATGACATTTCTCAGGACAAGAACAAGGCATGAAAAAAAGAGAAGACCCGTATAAACAAAGTCTTCCCTTCTCTCACGTGGAAATACACCACTTAGGTGTTCTTGAGTTTATGTTTCAGCTCTCAGTTACTCTTGTGAAATATAATTCGTCGTCGATGACAAGATATCCGGAACCATTGCTTTCCGGAAAAAAACATAGGACCATAAGACCATTTGAAGCTTCAAGCACATAAACAACTTTGTATGCCTTCTCCTCTTCAACTTTGACTACTCCCCAATAGGTATTAGAGCTCACCTCTGAAGTTGTTAGTGTCAGAGTCCCGTCCGTCTTGAAGTCAAATGTTCCAAGCCCGTCGCATTTCCAGGTACCTACTAGATCATTGTCTATGTATGTCGTCAGCGTCTTGCCTGTTACTTCGCAGTCACCGCATGCCACTGTGATACTGCCTTCTGCTGTTGCCGCAGCTTTCTTATAATCTGATGAATTGTATGTGCCATCACAGTGGACATCAGCATCTATTTCGAGAGTCTTTGTATCACTGTAGGTACAACCAGTTCGTGTACATTTCATTGTGTAAGAACCTGCTGTAACACATGTAGGGGCTGTGATTGACACGACGGAACTCTCGGATAAGCTAGTCACTTCATAAGCGAGGCTGTGACCGAGTGCTGCTATTTCTTCGGTATCTGTCTTACCGCATACGGAGCACTTGACTGTCTTCGAGCCTTTTTCGGTACATGTAGGTTCCTTTGTTGTTTCAACATCCTCGAATTTGTGGTCTGATGTTACGGGGATGGTCTCGGTCTTCTTCGTGCCGCAGATTGTGCATGTATAGGTCTTTAAGCCTTCATCCTTGCATGTAGCAGGCGTTGTTATCTCGCCGTCATTCCATACGTGCGAGCATGCATTATCCTTACAACTTATTGCTGTAAAAAGAATTAGCACTATCAAAAGTACCAAAACGGGGGGGGTAATCCTCTTTCTCATTTTCTGTCTCCCTTGATTCAGATAAAAAGATAATAAATTTCCTGAACTGTCATTGTCAAACAAATTGTTGTGAAATTGAATATCCCGGGAATCGCTCCCCGGGATAAAGATCAGAATCTTCCGCCTCTTCCTCCGTGGCTTCCGCCGGAGGATGAGATGTGCGTTGTGGTGTGCCTCATACCGCCGCCGCGGTTGTTATCCGACGGCCGTGAGCGCGGAATCCTGACGATGTTGGAATAGAGGAATATATCCTTCTGGACCGTCAGGGCGAAGGAATCGGGAACAACGTAGTCGTCTGCATTGTTCACGAGTCCCGTGTTCTTCAGCTTCTTCTTCTGACTCGATATCACAAAGAAGGAGATGAATGCTCCGATGGCGAGGGAGAAGAAGAGCGGAAGTCCCCACTCGAACTTCTTCTCGACAGTCTCCGTCTGAGTAACCCAGTAGCCGTCTGACGAGAGATTGGATTGAGCATAGTCGGAGCGCGACGAGTAGGCGGCATACGTCTCGACGCTCTTTGCCCAGTTTGAAAACGCCTTGTAATACTCCCCGCTTCTCAGGTAGTTGTAGTATGCGCTGTCATTGGCAAGTGCCCTGTCGTCGAGGACATACATAGCATAGCCCTGGGTCGATATGTAATAGGTGCGGTCCCCCATGTTGAGGAAGAAGACGACACCGTCCTCTCCGTATTCGCTTCTCTCTATTATCCTGTCGGCGTACTCGGTGTCACCCAGTCCTACATTGGAGGTGGCTGTTGCTACGACTGTGCTGATTCCGGTTTTATCGGAAATGGACGAGAGAAGAGTCTCGAGAGAGCTCTTCTCGCTCTCGGAGAGAAGTCCGGCATCATCGATCACGTAATCGACGGCGGAGAGGGAGAAAGCCGTCAGACACAAAAGTAACAGTATTATGATTCTTTTCACAGCTTCCTCCTCATAGTGTCTGCGCAAGGTAGAAGAGTAGGAAGAGGACGGCTCCTATCCCCGCTGTCAGGGATGCAAACTCTATTCCCGCCTTCTTGTTGTCACAGGGAAGGTCGCCGACAAACTTGCCGCTCTGTCCGTTGACAGCGAAGAGGTAATTCTTTCCGTTCCACTTCGTATTGAGAAGCCATACGGGAAGAAGTGCATAGCTGCACTCCCCTCCCGAGAGGTTCACGCTCTCGCTCTGCATCTGGGGAGTAAGGAAGTTTTCCGTCGTCTTTCTGAAATACCTTTCGACGCTGGATTTCGCCCTCTCTATCGCCCTCGGCTTGCTGTCCTCTGCCGTTATATCGTACTTGTCCGCGAGGTACCCCGAAAGATACGCAGTCTGGAAGTCCACGGCCTGGGAGTAGTCGAAGGGACCGAGGGCCTCCATGAGGCTGTCGTCCATATTTCTGCTGCCGTCGACGGGGATCTTGTCGAATGCGATGTTCCCCTGCCTCTGCAGCAGGTAGTGGCTGGTCTGGGTGTACGTGAAATGGGGATCCGACCACACCCTCTTCGTGACGGCACGGTATGTAATCGAGGCGTCGGCCGAGGATGTGAAGAGCCACACAGGCACGTATACACCCTTTATCTCGGAAAGATGATTCTCGTCGGTGAAGGCACGACTCAGAAGGAACTTACCCTTCAGGGCATCCCTGAACGACGCTACAGCCTTCTTCTTGTCAAGCTTGAACGGAATCACAAGGTCGGGCTTCAGCGTTCCCTCGAACTTGTCCATTAAAATGACGTTGTTCGAGCAGTAGGGACAGACTGTGGATGCGAGAGTCTCGTTAGTGATGATCTCGCCTCCGCATGAGGAGCAGACGTAGTGCATGAGACCGTCGTCGTTCCATTCGCTCTGATCGGTTTTGAAGTCGCCCCTGTCCTCCTTCTTCTCTTCCTCTTTCAGTACATCGTCGTACTCCTTCAGCGACTCCACCTCGAAGGTGGAATCGCAGTAGGGACACTTCATCTTCTGCGTATTGCTGTCGAATTCGATAGTTCCGCCGCAGCACGGGCATTTGTATTCCTGTGTCATCAGCTCTCGATATCCTCATCACCGAACTTGTCACCGCACTGCGGGCAGAAGCGCGGCGGCTTCGTCGGATCGGACGGCACAAAGCCGCAGTTGGAGCAGCGGTACTTCACCTCTTCGGGCTTCTTCTTTCCGCACTCGGTACAGAACTTACCGTAGTTCTCCGTTCCGCATGAGCAGATCCAGGCAACCTTGCTCTCCGTAGGCTTCTTCTTTCCGCACTCCGAGCAGAAGAGACCGTCGTTCTCGGCCCCGCAGGAACACTTCCAGGTATTCTTCTTCTCCTTCTCGGGAGCCTTCTTCTCCTCTTCCTTCTGAGCCCTGTCGAAGAGGGTGTTTATATTGACTCCGCCTGCTCCCTGGGCCATATTCATTCCCATAAAGCCTGTGAAAGCACCCGCTGTATTCGATGCCGCGCTCTTCATGGCGCTTGCCTGTGCTTCGACCATCGTGCCTGCAGCCATCGTCGGAGATGACATCATGTATGCCTTCTGTGCATTCTGGATCATCTGTGTCACATCTTCCGGAACCGTGAGGGAGTTGATGGCGACTGTCGCAACCGAGAGACCTCTCTTACCCCACTTCTCGCTGAGGGCCTTGTTCATGGCCTCCTCGAGCTCTGTGGTGTGGTTGACTATCTGATAGGGCCTGAGGGAGAGGTCGCTGAGAGCGCCGAATGCGGGCTGGAGAGCCGAGATGAACTCGCTCTTGAGCTGGCTGTCAAGCTTGTCGCGTGTGTAGTCTTCGGTGAAGTTGCCGCAGATGTTCGTGTAGAAGCTCAGCGGATCGGTGATTTTGTAGGAGTAGACTCCCGAGCACCTTACAGCTGCATCGAGGTCGAGATTGAGCTTGCTGTCGACGACTCTGAAGGGCACGGGATTGGATGTTCCGAACTTGTTGTCGAGAATCTCCTTCGTGTTGAAGTAATAGACTCTCTGGTCCCTCCCCTCGTCACCGCCGTATGTAAAACGTCTGCCCATCGTCTTGAACATGTCGAGAATGCCCTTTCCGAGTCCGCCGTAGAATATGCTGGGCTCGGAGGATTTGTCATATGTATACTGGCCGCTTTCGGCACAGAGTTCGACGACCTTGCCGTTGTCGACTATCATCATGCACTGTCCGTCAGCCACTACGATACCCGATCCGTTCGAGATTATGTTGTCACTGCCCTTCGTGTTGGACGAACGGCTTCCCGTCCTCTTTGTTCCCCTCACGGCAAGAGTGTCGCCGTCCAGGGCCTCACAATAGAAGTATTCTTTCCACTGGTCTGCAAGTGTACCGCCTGCCGATCCGATTAATGATTTGATAAGTCCCATAGGATCCTCCTGTTATTACAGATGACAGAATATCATAAAAAATGGATAAATTAACTTTTTTCTTTGTGTATTTTCATCAAAGTCCATTTCCACATTTTTCATCTTCACCAAAACGGGAGGATGAGAGAGAATACCAGCATGAAACTCACTATTCTCGGAAGCGGCAACGCCCAGGCGACAAAGGTCTATAACACATGTCTTCTCTTCGACGGGGGGAAGGAGCGTCTTCTCGTCGATGCGGGAGGAGGCAACACCATCCTCTCGATACTCGAGAAGAAGGATATCCCGCTCTCCTCGATCAGGTATCTCTTTGTGACGCACGCACACATCGATCATCTTCTCGGTGTTTTCTGGATAATCAGGAGAATAGCCGAGGAGATGAACGCTTCCCGCTATGAGGGCATCTTCACTGTCTTTGCACACGAAGAGCTCATCGACCTCATAATATCTTTCTCGCGCATGACACTCACGAAGAAGATATGTTCTCTCTTCGGGGAAAGGATTATCTTCGTCCCGGTGAGGGACAGGGAGAATATCCCGGTGATGGGAGGAACACTCACACCATTCGACATACATTCGACAAAGCTGAGGCAGTTCGGCTTCGTGCTCGAATGCGGCGGAAAGAGGATAGTCGATGCCGGCGACGAGCCGCTTGACGAAAGGAACGCCGATCTGGCACAAGGGGCCGACTGGCTGACACACGAGGCCTTCTGTCTCTACAGCGACAGAGATATCTATCACCCGTACGAAAAGAACCACAGCACTGCAAAGGATGCGGCGGAGAAAGCCGGAAGGCTCGGTGTGAAGAACCTCGTTCTCTACCATACCGAGGACAGGTCGGGAATCGGAACAAGAAAGATACGCTACACTGAAGAAGCCGGGAAATACTACAGCGGCTCCGTCTATGTTCCCGACGACGGAGACGAGATCATTCTGTAGAGAGAACGAAATCCCTCACGGCCTTCCCGTACTTCTCACTGTCGTAGATGAAACTCTCGGCATGGGGAGCGTCATCGACGGAGACGAGCGTCACACGGGATGGAGAAGCGGCTCTTATCTCCTCGCTCATGGAAAACGGCACGAGTCTGTCTCCTGTTCCGTGGATGAGAAGTATGGGAACAGAACTCTTTTTCACGCTCTCGCATGCCCCGCTTCGGCTGAGGAGAAAGCCTCCCCAGAGAGTTGTCGTGAGGTTGACGAACCACCCCAGGAGGCGCGGCGGGAAGTGCGCCGAAGAAAGCACCTTGTCGATGATTGCACGCGATGAGGTATACGGACAGTCGGCAATGATGCCGCGGACGTTGGCAGAGCCGAGCTTATCGGCAGTATTGAGGACGGTGTGTGCACCCATGCTTATTCCCATAAGGTATATCGCAGTATCCTCACCGTTTCTCTCACGCACGTAATCGACCCACCCGAGGGCGTCTCCCGTCTCCTTTATGCCGAATGTGACAGAATGTCCTCCGCTTCCCATGCAACCCCTCTCGGAGATCAGAAGAACATTGAAACCGAGATCTGTGAATAAAGGAAGAACTCCCGACATGTCGATAAGACATACCCCCCTGTAGCCGTGGAAGAGTATGACTGCGGGAGCATCTTCTCTGGCGGCGGCATAATAACGCCCTTCGAGCTTGAGGCCGTCATCTGATTCGATATAAACCATTTCGCACTCTCTTCTCATCAGTGCCTCCGTCTTCTCCTTCATGATGACGGCGAACGGATGGTGAGACGACAGATACTCTATGTCGTTCTGGTGCCTCACAGGTGTATAGAAGGAACGTCTGTATACGATGAAGGATGCAGTCAGAACGATGATGAGAAGTGCAGATATTACGATAAGAAACAGAGTCATAATCATTCTCCGAATGTAAAGCTCCAGCTGAATCTGAATGCGCCGGATGCGTATGTAAGTGAAGCGTTGAGGCTCATCGCCGTCTGAGAGAAGGAGCCGATAAGAGGAGTCAGGGAGAGCTTTGCCTTGAGGCTGTAACTATCCGAGTACGTCCATCCTCTGCTCTCTAATGTTCCTCTGTACGAGAAGATGAAGTTGATGTACTGAAGATATACACTCATCCAGTCGACACTCTTCTGGATCTCCCATGTAAAGAGATAGAGGTCGGCCGATGCCCGGAAAGAGGCGTTCTTCACAGCATCCGTGACAGAGAGAGAAAGTCTCAACGGAAGGTTGTAGCTGAGCCTTGTCGTATTCTCGACTGGAATGAGGCGCGGCAGATAGAGATAGAGTGCCGCAGAGGGCGAGATGTTCTCGATTACGGCTTCACCCGCCCAGCCGGAGAGTGCCCAGCGTCCCCAGCCGGACTGACGTAAATCCGAATAGGCGAAAATGAAACGGTTGACAGCACCCGTCTCCCCCTTGAGAGAGAAGAGAGCGAGAGTATCGCTGAGGATGATGTTTCTGTTGTATGCACCGAGGTTCTTCGTCCATTTTCCCGTTATGTCCCACTCAAAGGAAGTCGATGATCCCTCATTGAAGGCCGAGAATGTCGTACTGAAGCAGTCAGAGTACGAATAGCCGACCATCATCGTCGGCGTCTCTTTTTCGAATGCGTAGCCGATCGACGCCGTCAGAATGTGCTTCTCCGAGGCATCGATGTTTGTCGCCGTAAACCCCAGTCCGCTGAGCTCTCCTGTATAGAGACCCGCTGTTCCCGAGAAGGGAAGAAGGACTCCCTTCTTCATGAACTCGAGGGGATTGTAACGTCTTTTTTCGAGGCTGGAGGTAGAATAAGAGGGATGGGAGGGCACAAAGTCGGTCTCCGTCACACTTATCTCCTCACTGAATGTGAGGGCCTCTTCTTCAATGCGGCTCACCTTCTTTCCGTATACATATGACGATACATAGTAAATGATGAGCGTGCTGTCTTTCACAGGGTAATATACTCCTCCCGTGAAGTTATCCTCGGAGAGGATGTATGTCCCACTTTCATAGTCGTACTCACCGTATTTTGTGAAGAGACCGTCCTTTTCGATATATGAAAAGCCGATCGTCGAGTCTTCGTTCATCGAGAGTGAGTGTATGTAGATGGAACTGTCGAAAGAGATGAGGCCAAGATCCCTCTTCTCCGTATCGACATGAAGAAGGGATGTCGACCCGTTCTGCGAAACGAGGAATAGAGCCTCCGTCGGGCTCAGTGCTACTCCTTCGTTCACCGTTATGTCCCGTCCGAGATCCCATGACGATATGAGCTCCCCGTCTTCTGTTCTCCTCAATTCAAGCACCGTGTTCCTGTCGCTCTCGGAGAGAAGAAGCACCCTCTCATCTGAGAGAAGAAGCCCCGTGTAGTAATCGGAGAATGTTCTCCAGACTCTGCCGTCCCTTTTCAATATGGAGACACTCCTCTCCTTTGTTCCCACATACGGGGAGAGTATGAAGGAGGGGGAGAAGGAGAGATCGTCGGGATAGGAATACGAGAGGGCCGTGCGCTCCTTTGCGCTTCCGTCCTTCTCGAGAGCGCAGATGGAGGACGTCTTCGAATCCTTTACATATAATGTGCCGCTATCAAGAGTGAGGTTGTTCCATCCTCCCCACCCCGTTATATTGACGCTCTCCTTTCTCTCCACGGTGAGTGTAGAGCTGTCTATGTAGCCGTTCCATGCATCCTTGATGGAAATGCCGAATGTCTTTTTGAATATTCCGTTCGTTGTGCTGATCGGAAAAAGGTATGCCGTGCGGATGAAGGCGTAAACCTTCTCCGGGCCGTATGTATTACCGAGGTACTCGAGAAAGCCCGCACCGGCGATGTACGAGAGATTGCCCGACGGCGTTATGTCAAGGCCGCCCGCAGTGTCGGCGTGAGATGAAAAGGGAAAGCCCTCGGCGCTGATCTCGCTTATGAGCGCCATCGAATAGGGGTCGTTGAGTCTGCCCTCGCCCTCCGTGCTCTCGACGTAGACTGCAATGCCTTCGACAAACGACATATCGAGATAAAGGCTGCCTGGGGTCAGAAAATCGCCGAAGAGGGTGCGGAGGAAAGAAAAGAAGCCGTTCGATATAGAGGCCGTGAAGGCATGCGTCAGCTCATGGTAGAACGTAAGACGGAAAGGCTCGGAGGTATTCGAGAAGAGCTCCGGAAGCGATGATGTGACATACATCACGATATGGGACGAGGAATACGATGAGTAGTGTGCATTGTACTGTTTGTAATCACTTTCGAAGTATACCGGAATATAGATCTCAGGGTCGTAGTCGAAGAAGGAGACGAGCTTTGAGTAGTACTCCTCGGCAACCGATGCGATTTCGGCAGCGCTTTCTTCCGTCTCTTCCGAGTATATGAAATCGAAGTGCTCTGTCGAATGGACATACTCTGCGGCACAGAGGGATGTAAGCAGGAGTGAGAGGACCAGTGTGAAAAGGAGTGCTTTCTTCATGGATGGAGTATATACCATCGGGAGAAAGGGGACAATGGTCGTGACAGAGAGCCTTTCTCTTTCTATCATGGCACTATGACAGTCTTCGATTCACATTTTCATCTGCCGTCCATGCTCAGTCGCGGTCTCGATATTACACTGCCCTCCTCTTTCACAGGGCTTGAGTGCGCAACGCTCCCCGACGACGCAGAGGAGAGGATAAAGCTTGTCGGAGAGAGCAGGAGCATCTTCATGAGCATGGGCGCCGGACCCTGGTGCACAGCACCGACATACCCACTCTCAGTCGACGATACGATAAAAACCCTCGAAAAGGAGATCACCCTCTACGGCGCAGACGCTGTGGGAGAATGCGGCTTCGACTTCCACTGGACATACGGGAGCGTAGAGGATCAGGAGAGGCTCTTTTCAGCCCAGGCGGAGATGGCAAAAAGTCTCTCCGTCCCCCTCATCATCCACTCGCGTGATGCCGACGAAATGCTCGGAAAGCACCTCTCCCTCATAGACGACAGGACAATCATGCACTGCTTCTCCTCCGGCAGAGGGATGATGGAGACGCTCCTTGAAAGAGGTGCATACATATCCTTTGCCGGGAATGTGACATATAAAAACAACAAAGCCATCCAGGAGGCGGCGGCAGCGTGTCCCGTCGAGAGACTTCTCTATGAAACCGACTCGCCCTACCTCACCCCGGTACCGAAGAGGGGCGAAGCAAACAGGCCGGAGAACACAGAGTACACACTGCTCTTCCTTTCCTCTCTCAGAGGCGAGGATCCGGAGTATATAAGAGATAATGCACTCAGAAACTTCTTCTCATTGATGAAGAACGGAGAAAGTGTAGTAAGGCGTGAAATCCGAGCGGATCATCCTGTCCCAGTCGTAGTGTACTGATATGACACTCTCTAGGGAGACGGCGCCGACGGCATCGCGCTCATCCATCACAATGCGCGCGCCCGTTCTGCGGTAGAGAAGCGAGGAGGAAAGCGGATCTGTGATTATCAGGGCGTAGTAACTCTCTGCCGCAGAAACGAGATTATCTATGTTGACGACGCTGACACGGCCCTGGTAGGCCAGAGCCGAGAGTGCGGGATAATCACCGCTGAGCGAATCATAGAGCGCGGAGTATTCTCCCCCCTCCTCGTAGACAAAAGCTGTAAGACTAGTGGGAAAGGCGGAGAGGAACGAGGCGTACATATCCTCCCCGGAGAAACCGAGCTCAACTTTCTCCCCGTTTCTGAAGACTGTGTAGAAGAGCACCCTCTCCCCTTCCCCGGTGACTGAATACGGCGTATATATGTAGATATCGGCCTTCCTGATGCGCTCCATGAAGGAGAGCGAGTCATCGCTGCGGGAGAGGCAGAAATAGCCGGCGTTGAAAAAATGCGGGTGCGACCATCTCGACGATACGGCTTCCATTTCAGAGGGTGTCACATAAACTACAAGACGGAAAGAGAAGAAGACGCAGAGGAGCGTCGCGATAAGGAGAAATGCTGCAATGAGTATGATTCTTTTCGTCTTCGGCATGACTAGAATAGTAAACCGAACGGGAAACAACCTCAACATGTTTATATTCTTCTCATAATTTCAAACAGCGGTGACAGAAAGAGGATGAAAAGTTGACTCACAGACGATAAATAGTTAAATTATTAGCGGTTTTCTATAAGGAGGCTTATTATGACAAGCTACAAAGAATTGGGTCTTGTTAACACAAGAGATATGTTCAGTAAGGCAGTTAAGGGCGGCTACGCTATTCCGGCCTATAACTTCAACAACATGGAGCAGATGCAGGCTATCATCCAGGCATGCGTCGAAACGAAGAGCCCTGTTATCCTCCAGGTCTCCAGAGGCGCGAGGGACTACGCAAACATCAACATTCTCAGAAACATGGCACGCGGTGTCGTTGAGTATGCACACGAGCTCGGATGCGACATCCCCATCGTTCTCCATCTCGACCACGGTGATTCGTTCAAGACATGCAAGGAATGCATTGACAACGGCTTCTCCTCCGTCATGATCGACGGTTCCTCCCTTCCTTATGAGGAAAACGTAAAGGTTACGAAGATGGTCGTCGAGTATGCTCATCAGTTCGATGTAACGGTAGAGGGAGAACTCGGAGTTCTCGCAGGCATCGAGGATGAGGTAAGTGCAGCCCAGTCTCATTATACACGCCCCGAGGAAGTCGAGGATTTCGTCGCAAAGACAGGTGTCGACTCACTTGCAATCAGCGTAGGTACAAGCCACGGCGCATATAAGTTCACACCCGAACAGTGCACAAGAAATGCAGACGGCGTTCTCGTTCCCCCAGAGCTCAGATTCGACATCCTTGCTGAAATTGAAAAGAGACTCCCGGGCTTCCCGATCGTCCTCCACGGCTCGTCATCCGTTCCGCAGGAATATGTAAAGATGATCAACGAGCACGGCGGAAAGCTCAGCGACAGCGTCGGTATTCCCGAGGAACAGCTCAGAAAAGCTGCAAAGAGTGCAGTGTGCAAGATCAACATCGACTCCGACGGCAGACTTGCAATGACAGCCACAATCAGAA
>CAVFZO010000053.1:0-14602 GCA_963626925.1 Clostridium sp. AM49-4BH | reverse complement strand
AAATCACGACTGTTTCTAAACATATATCCAGTGACATTCACCCACCACCATGCGGTGGACAAGCCGTCCTATGGAAGTGGTACTCTGTCTTACTTCATAGAAGAGCCGGGGCGTCCGTTCAGATACCGTACGAATGCCAGCGCCGTAGGTGTTATGTGATGAAAATCAGCCCCCGCATGGAGGGCTGATTCAACTTTGAGATGGTTCTCTTCAGCTGAGGTTTGCCTTGAGCGAAGCTATCTCGCTGTCCGTCAGTCCGATTGATTTGATGTATCCCTCAGCTGCAGATGCGAGGTCAGCTTTGCTGAGATCCTCGACTCCGAATGCTGCCTGGAGAGTCTTTACGATGTTGCTCGAGAGGATTGCGTTGTACTTGTCGCTTCCCTTTTCGACCTTGTAGTAGTTCTCGTAGGTCTTCATGTAGTCTGCGCATACCTCGTCGTATGTTGCACCCATGAGGCATTCAAGAAGTGCAGCCACGAAGCCTGCTCTGTCCTTGCCTTCTGTGCAGTGGAATGCATAGACGCCCTTGTTTTCAGCGAAGAATCTGAGACCCTGTGCCAGTCCGCTCTTGAACTCTGCAGCCTGGAAGTCGACGCCGAGGTTGAGGTAGATGACCTTTTCCTTCGAGTAGTAGGAGGAAGAGAAGCCTTCGAATGCAAGTGCATCGCTCTCGCTGTTTGCAAGGTTCATGATGACTGTGACTCCGGCATTTTCGACAGCCTTGTCAGCATATGTGTTTCTTCCGAGAGAAGGATCGATCGGGGAGGATGTTCTGTAGAGTTTTCCCTTACCCATACCTGTAGTATCTATTTCTCTGAAGTTTGCAAACTCCTCGTCTGTCAGCTCGGGGTAATCTGCTCTGTTGTTGGTCCTTGTGAGATCGTGGAGGATGTACTGGGAGAGGTATCCACCCTTTTCAGCCATTTCGAACTTGACCTCGACGGGGAATTTGACGCCGTCGAATGCTGTCCAGAACCATGTCTTGTCGGCATTCGTTGTCTTGTATGCCAGGCCGTAGGTCTCGCCGAAGTTACCCATGTTGATGGCAAGCGAGAGGTAGCCTGTGGGCTGTCCGTTCTCTCCGAGAGGTGCGATGATTGCAGCCGTGCCCTGGTCTACATATGAGTATGTCGGGACGACGGGGAGGACAAGTTCCTTATCGAGGAAGGAAACCTTGACTGTGTCTCCTTCAGCATAGCCGAGATCGAAGAATGAAGCGACCTGGATGTCGAGATAGACGTTGCCGTACTTCGTGAACCAGATATCGGAATCGAGACCGCCGATTGTGATGACGCCGTCGTCTTCCTTCTCTTCGGTGATTACCGTGATTCTGCCCTGACTCTCTGCGTACTTCTCGCCGACGACTCCGCCGAGGACCTCTGTGATATAGTCCATGACAGCTTCATCGAGGACGATTCCTGTGTCGAACTGGTTTGTCGAGGAAGCGAATGCATAGTATGTGTCACCGCCTGCAGCGACGAAGTTGTTCGTTATGACTGCATATGTATCATCAGCATTGAACGGAGTTCCGTTGACGCCTGTGATCGTGACTCTCTGGATCGAAGCGGGGCCGTAGTATGTGGAAGCAGGGTAGGTCTCGCTGTTCTTGTCATAGGCCTTTGTCGTATCGATTGTGTATTCGAGTCCGCTTACCTGCGGGAATCCTCCGAGAGATATCGGTGTGCAGTATGTGGATGCCTCGAGTGCCTCGAGAAGCTCCGATCCCTTTACATATACGACAGCGATTGTGTTGCCGAAGGGAAGAACTGTGTTGACATCCTTCTTCGTGATTTCGCCCTTGTGGATCCATGCCCTGATTCCGCCGCCGTTCGTGACTGCGACAGTGTGGCCTTCATCGACGGAGAGGGCTCCCTCTTCCTTGAGGATCGTCCACATCATTGCGTCTGTGATGAGATCTCCGAGGTTTGTCTCCTCTGTTCTGTTACCGGGTTCCCTGTCGCCGTTGAGTTCGACGAGCGAGGAAGCAAAGACTATGTCGTATTCAGCGTTGACTCTGTCGACGATGACCTTTGCCTCAGCAGAGACTGCTTCGTCCTTTCTGAGGCCTTCTGTCGAGATGAGCCAGTTGCCCTCGATTGTTGCAGTTGCATTGTCGATGACGATTACGCCGATGTTTGCGAATGCAGTTCCCGTCGACTGGATGGGCTCACCATTCTCGCCCTTCTCCATGACTGTGTGGGAGTGACCGTCGATGAGCATGTCGATACCCTTTGTGTTGGCAAAGAGGTCCGTGCTCCTGTTGGGTGTGCTTTCTCCGTCGACTCCGAGGTGTACCAGTCCGATTACAACGTCAGCGCCTTTTTCCTTGAGAGAATCGACGACAGCCTGTACCTGCTTGTACATATCCTCGCCTGCGAGGAACTTGAGGCCCTTGATCAGAGCGGGGTTTGCCTTCGTCTGTGCTTCCGGAGTCTCGACTCCGAAGAAACCTATTCTGAGGGAACCGACTCTGATGATGACGCCCGAGTCATAGATGGGGTTGCCGTCTTCGGTGAAAACGTTCGAGCAGAGGACCCTGAAGTCTGCCTTCGAGAGGTTCTCCCTGAGCTGTGCATAGCCGTAGTCGAACTCGTGGTTACCCAGTGTCACGACATCGTAGCCTGCAGCGTTCATCATAGTGACGGCATCCATGCCCTTGGTGGTACTGACGTATGTCGTACCCTGGCTGAAGTCGCCGGCATCTGCGAGGATGACGCTTGCGCCCTTGGATGTGAAGTCGTCCTTGAGGGCTTTGATGTAGGCATAGCCTTCAACGGCGCCGTGTACGTCGTTTGAATGAAGTATGACTGTCTTGCCGCTGTATTCGCCCGTTTTCTCCGTTGTACCCTGTGCTGTCAGAGTGAAGAGAGTGAAGAGTACGAGCATCAGAGCAACAAGCCTTCTGAAGTTTTTCCTCATTATGAATTCTCCTTTGTATTTCTACTCCTCCATTTTCTATGTCATCCACTTCTTCCGTCAAGGCAATATCGAAAGGGAGTTGGCTTTATTAATCGGTTTTTTACTTCCTTTTAACATCTTTTCAAAACAATGCCGTCAGCAAAGAAAATGAAGGAGAGGACAAGGATAAGAATCACAACAAGAGAATACTGTGAGCGGAGAGCTGTTGTGACGGGAAATCACGCACCGGAGTTTCTCCGGTGGGAGTGACGGCATATCTCAATGATAATATAGATGGCTCAAATTCCCGTCATGGTCTAGAATACATGATATGAAGAAGGGACGAGGGTTCGATAGGATATTCAAAAGGGATGAGAGCGGACTGACAAAGAAAGAGGAGGCGAAGGCTTCCTCTGTTGCAGCATCGATCAGCGTGAAGGTCGAAAACGACTATCCCGAAGAGGAAATATCCGAGGCCGAAGAGAAAGCTCTCAGGAAATACAGCGCAAAGAAAGCACTCCGTGGCATATGGGACAGGATCAGGGTTCTCTTCTTCATTGCACGGAACCCCGGCCTCTGGGGGCGTGCAATCGCAGTTCCCGCCGCCGTTGCCGTTCTCTATCTCGTCCTTCCCGTGGATGCCGTTCCGGATGTGATTCCGGGGGCGGGCCTCCTTGACGATATCTTCGTAATCACGGGGATGATAGGTCTCATTGTGAAGAGCGCATCGTCGATTCCGAAGGAGAAGTTTCTCGAAATAAGAACTAAGTGCCCTGTGGATATACTCCCCGCATTCGATTCGATGTTCTCAGTCGATACATCTATTGTCGAAAAGGAAGAGGAGTGCGTTGTGACGGCTGTCGATGAAAGAGAGGCACAGGTCGAGAAGGCCGCCCGTGATATCAAGGAGGGGGCTAAGGGGGTGAAGACATTCATTTCATCATTCCATTCGGCACTTGATGAAGCCTCACGGAATTATCCTTCTCTCAAAAATACAAAACTCTACAGAGCCGTGAACTGGCTTGATGTCCATACCGACGCCGTCGTTACGGAGTCTAAGAAGATTGCCATGCGCACCCTTGAGGATGTGTTGAAGCTGATGCTCCTTAAAAAGAGCGTGAGGAGCCTGTTGTCGTTTGCCGCGTTTGCACTTTCGCTTTTCTTCTTCAGCATGAAGGATGACGGAGCGTTCTTTCTGGTTCTTTCATCGCTGTCGATGCTCCTTTCCTATGCTTTCTTCATCCACTCCGTCATAAAGAATGTCCCGAGGATATATCATTTTCTCAAAGTCTACTTCAGAGACGGCCTCGAAGCTGCCGTCGTTGCGCTCCTTTTCAAGGATACCGCATCCAACCCCGGCCTGAAGGAAGCCCTCGTCAGGTGCGGTGTCAGGAAGATAAAGAACAGCCGTGATATCCAGATGATAATAATAAAGAATTTCGGAAAGACGGTCATTGCCTTCATTCTCAAGATCGCCCTCGTCGCCGTATCTGTATACGCACTCAAGAAGGTTGTTCTCCTCACAAGCGGCCTTACATCCTCATTCCAGATTCTTTTTGCACCTCTCGTGGAGTTATTTGCGCTTTTTAATTCCCCGAAGTGATGGTAAGATAGAATCTATGTTAGACGACACATTCATCTCTCTTCTGAAAACAAAGATGGAAACAGCCTCTCTCCCGCTTCCGGAGGGACTGCCGTATCTTATCGGAGTGTGGGATGAAGTAAAGTACGCCCCCGATATTCCGCTTGAAAGATACGACAGAGAAAGCTTCCAGATACTCTCGGATTATATAAACGAAGCCCTGTGTGACAGATACTATGACTACAGGGAGGATCCCTGGTACGGTTACTCGGCATCCTATTCGTTAAGCCGTGAAGAAAACTTCCTCAAGGTGAGACTTCTCGACTGTGAAGATATGGCACACGACCTGAGGATGCTCGCGGAGGACATAAAGGAGAGCTTCGGCTTCTCGTTCTCCACGCCCTGCGGCGCCGAAAGGATGAGCTCCGTTCTGAAGACGGTTGCGCTCTCGGATCTCCTGTCGCCTTCTCTCCTTGACAGAGACAGCCTCGTTTCCTTCCTGAAGGGACTCGAGAATCTGGAAATCCTCTCCGTCGATGTCAGAAGAACGAGGGCGCGCATAACAAAGTACTACACGGATGATGTATTCGGCATAGATAAAAGATTCTGGAAGGGAAACATTCCGAAGGATTCTGTTGAATACAGAGAGATAAAAAAGAGGATAGAGAGTGCAAAGAAGACTCCGGGAAAGCTGGCGGGTGGCGAAATCGAAGCACTCTCGGCTCTTTTTTCAGCCTACAGAAAGGCGAGAAGGAACTACAGGAAAAAGGAAGAAGAGCTCTCCCCGTCATTTTCATTCTACTCGGGATGGAAGACAGACTGGAAGAAGGCCTCTGAGGAGGGAAGGATTCTCCTCAGCATCGTCAGCGGGCAGAGCTTCGGCTTTCTCTCCTCATCCTCCGACTGGGAGGATGTGAGGAAGAAGGCATACATCTTCTACACCGGCCTAAATACAATATACGAAAAATACAATTCGTCCTTCTCCGCCATGATTTCAGACTGGGACAGCTCGGTCGTCGACCTCAGGTCCGCTTCGCTCTCCGATCTCGAGGAGCGCTTTCATAAAGCCGGAATGAACAGCTCTCTCAGGTACGAATGGAAGAACGTCGAGCCTCTGGTGAGGAAAGCAGAAGAAAACGGGATCATAACATTTCTCGACGAAGCACTTAACCGTCATCTATCCGCTCCCGATATCATCGCCTCCTACAGGAAAGAGCTTGCGAAGAAGGCTGTCACCATCCTCTACGATGAGAGCATTGAGATGCAGAAGCTTGTTGAGGAAAAGGAAGAGGAAAAGAAGGACGAAGAGAAAAACGACGTTCTCTCCTTCTCCCTTTACATGCCGCTCGATCTCAGAGCCGAAGCGGAAAGAAGGGGTGTCGGTTCATTCTCATCTGAGGCCTATCCCGGGTTCATCAGAGAGATAGTAGATGCGGAAGGCCCCGTATTCGAGCGTGATCTCATGAAGAGGCTTTCGTTCCTCGGCGGTGAGGAGTATCTGACGCCGGAGACTGCCGAAAGCTACAGAAAGGCGATGGAAGGCATTGATGGAGTCTCCTTTGTAAGAAGAGACGGCTTTCTATACAGCCTCGGAGAGAAGAGTTTCCCGTTCAGAAGAGCATCCCTCATGCGTGATTTTTCACACATAGCACCCGAGGAGCTCACAAGCGGCCTCAGGGCCATAATAGATGAGAAGGGAGAGATAGAGAAATCTCAGCTTTACAATATTCTTGGATCCTACTGTGGCTACAGCGTCGTACTCAAGTCGAGGTATCCCGAACTTGACAGAGCCCTCATGGCGCTGGGTGACGCCATTGAGGTAGACGGTGACATCGTCAGAAGGAGGGGGAACGCATGAAAAGGATAAAGACGCTTTTAATCATCCTCCTCGTTCTCTCATTTTTTTCCTGCAAGAGTACGGATTTTAGGCGCATCCACAAGGAAGTCGTTGAGGTAGAAGCTCCGATATCAAGTGTCGAGAATACCGCTGTTATGGAAGAGAAAACTGAATCATCCGCTCCGGAAGCAGCCGTTGAGGATGAAACTCTGACGCCCCTCTATGAAAACGGCAGAGTTGTCCAGCGGGAGGATGAAGGCATAGAGGTCACGGCAGGAGAGACAACAGAGGAGAATGGAAAAGAAGAAAGCGCGACTTCTTCCGTCCCTCCTGGAGAAGAGACAGTTCAGAAGGAGGAGAATGAAGATCTTCAGTACATGAAAATCATCCTGCCGTCTGCTGCAATCATCGTCATCCTCGTCATCGTCTTGATATCAATCAGGGCATCGAGGGCGGGAAAACACAAAAGCTGGAAGATAAAGGAGATCGAAGAGGATTTCAGTTACAGCTTTGACGACGGGGAGTACGAGGTATATATGGGGACGCTCGATTATGATGACGACTCCGGCGAAGACGAGTGTCCGGAAGACGACGCCACAGGTATGCCTTCCTTACAGAGTGCGGCGGAGATCATAAGCATCCTGAAGGGGATGTGAAATACTGTTCAAGAGTTTTTTCTTTTTTTCAAAAAGGAATCAACAGGTTCTTTCCGCAAAATATCAGATTTTACAAAGCCGTTTTTCCGCAAAATCTCAGGATTTGACGCTTTTACATACAATTCTGATATAAAAAAGAGGTGAACGACAGAGCCACTCACCTTCCTTTGAATCAGTAGTCTTCGAGGAGGACCCTGCAGTCGTCGCTCTGAGGGTCGGAGAAGACGTCCTCTGTTCTGCCACGTCTGATGATTTCGCCGCTCTTCATGACAAATAGGTTTGTTGTCATGCGCCTCACTTCCCGTGCCGAGTGCGTGACGAGGACGGCCTGTTTTCCTATGTTCTGCAGTAATTCCAGGAGCTCTCTCTGGAGATTCTTTCTCAGAAATGCATCGAGTGCGGAGAAGGGCTCGTCGAGGAGCAGCAGGTCGGGCCCGCTGACGATGATTCTCGCAAGTGCCACTCTCTGTGCCTGACCGCCGGAGAGCTGGGAGGGAAGCCTGTTCTCGAGGCCTTCGAGATGGAGTAGGGCAATGGCTTCGTCGTATTTTCTCTTCTTCGCCTCTCTGTCCTTCTCTCTCACAAGACCGCAGCAGATGTTCTTCTTCACAGTCATTGCAGGAAAGAGGGCGTAGTTCTGAAAGAGGTAGCCGACCTTCCTCTCCTTCGGCCTTATGTTGATTCTCTTACTGCTGTCGAAGAGGACTCTGTCATCGAGTGCGATGTATCCTTCGTCGGGCGTCACGATTCCGGCAATGCACTTGAGTGTCATGCTCTTTCCGGAGCCCGAGGAGCCTAAGAATCCCGTGAGGAGGTCCTCCGTCTCGAAGGATGATGAGAGTTTGAACGATCCGTAGTCCTTTTTGATGTCTACAGTGAGTTTCATTATTTTCTCCTCCTCTCTTTCCTGTCTTTTGATTCGAGCAGGTTGACTGTCAGGAGGACCACTGCCGATATGGCGACATTGATGAGAACCCAGATGTAGGCTTCCCTTTCATTGTTCGTACGCCAGAGCTGATAGACTGTCGTCGAAATCGTCGCTGTCTTTCCGGGAGTGTAGCCGATAAGCATGCTTGTTGCGCCGTATTCGCCGAGCGCACGTGCGAATGCAAGAACGACTCCCGCAAGGATTCCCTGCCTGCATGTCGGGATTTTGATTCTCCAGAATATGAATGAATTCGAGAGCCCCAGCGTCCGTCCCGCTTCCGAGAGCGTGGTGTCGAATGCTTCGAAGGCTCCGCGTGTTGTTCTGTACATGAGGGGGAAGGCAACGACTGACGCCGCTGCAATTCCTCCGTACCAGGTCATTACGAATTTGATTCCGAATTTATTCAGGAACTGACCAAGCGGTGTCTTCACGCCGAAGACAAGGATAAGGAAGAAGCCCGCGACTGTCGGAGGCAGTACCAGAGGCAGTGTGAGGATGACATCCAGGATGCCCTTCACAATCGGATGCATCTTTGCAACTATATGCGCAAGGAATATTCCGAGGAAGAAGACTATGATTGATGTGTAGAATGCGATTCTGATTGAGTTATATAGGGGATACCAGTCCATAGATGTTTCAAAGTGGCAGGGATTAAAGACAAGGAGGGCGCCGGGCCCTCCTTATCTGCTTAATGGTGAAATCAGAGGGCGCTTGCAAATCCGACGGATGCGAATACCGCCATAGCCTCGTCTCCCTTGAGGTACTCGAGGAATGCCTCAGCTGCATCTGCGTTCTTCGCGCCTTTGAGGACTGCTGCCGGGTAGATGACTCTGCCTCCCGTCATTTCACTTGTTGCCGTGTCGACGACTTCGAGTCCTGCGGAGAATGCATCGGTTGCGTAGATGATACCGCAGTCAACGGACTCCTGGCTGACCTGTGTCGTGACTTCCTTGACGTTTGTGCCGTATGTCAGACAGCCCTTCGCCGCGACTTCATTCTCGTCGATTCCGTAGTAGGCGAAGATCTTCTGTGTGTACTGTCCGACAGGAACGTCGCTGTTGCCGATGGCGAGGAATACACTGTGTGCCTTCAGAAGCTGGGCAAGCTGGTCGAATGATGTGATTCCCTTCGGGTTGCCTTCCGGTACTGCGAGAGCTGTCTTGTTCTCCAGAAGGTCGACTCTTGTATTTTCATCAATCATTGAGAGCTCTGAAAGAGCGTTCATCTGCTTCTGGGCAGCAGAGAGGAAGATGTCGCATTCTGCGCCTTCCTTGATCTGTGTCAGCAGAGTTCCGCTGGAGTCGAAGTTGTAGGTGATGGTGACGCCCGGGTTGGCCTTTTCATAGATACCCTTGATTGTTGTGAGAGTCTCTGTCATCGATGCTGCGGCAAAAACGACGATTTCCGTCTTTGCAGCTGTCTCGACTGCCGGCTCGGCAGTCAGGGCTGCAAGAACGAGTGTGAGAGTGAGAAGAACTGATAGAATCTTCTTCATTTTTTTTCCTCCGAAAAGTTATTTATCAAGTTTTTCACCCCTCAGGAGTCCCAGTCCGTGAGGGAGTGCTTCTATGATCACGTCCATGGCCTCCCTGACGGCTTTAGGGCTGCCGGGAAGGTTGATTATAAGCGTGGAGTTCCTTATTACGCTGACTCCGCGCGAAAGCATTGCATGCTTTGTCTTTGTAAGGCTGTATGCACGGATTGCCTCGCTGATTCCGGGAGCTGACCTTGTTGCTACAGCCGAAGTTGCCTCCGGTGTTATGTCCCTCGGTGCAAATCCCGTACCGCCTGTCGTGAGAACGAGGTCGGCTTTCTTTACGTCCGCAAGTTCGATTAGTGCATCTTCGAGAAGAGCTCTGTCATCGGGAAGGAGAAGGTATTCTGCTTCTCCCCAGCCGTGCTCTTTCAGGTATGCCCTTACCACGGGGCCCGAAAGGTCCTCCCTTTCACCGCTGTAAGATCTGTCCGAGAGTGTTATTACAGTGACTCTGAAATCCTTATTGCCCATCATACCCCCCTTCCGAACGAACAGAACGGGAAACGGCAGGGCTTGCATGAAGAGAGGCAGAGTCCGCCGTAGCCGAGAGACGCCAGATATGAGCGCGTGACGGGGACGTCCGCCATGATACGAGGCAGAACGAGGTCGAAGATCGTGCGTCCGGCATACATCACGCATCCCGGAAGCCCGATAACCGGCCTTCCGTCGGGAAGGTACGACATGAGGAACATCGCTCCGGGAAGCACCGGGGCACCGTAGGATACGATTTCAGCTCCGCTTTCCCTTATTGCGAGCGGAGTCTTGTCGTCGGGGTCGACGCTCATTCCTCCCGTACATATGATCATGTCGATGTCGCTTCGTGCTTTCATTTCCATTATCGCGGCTTTGATGTGTTCTGGATTGTCGTCAGATATCGTATGGGCGACCATACTGGCACCGTACTCATCCATCTTCTCTTTGATTACGGGCGTGAAGGTATCTTCTATCCTCTTGTAAAAGACTTCGTTTCCCGTTGTCACCACACCGTAATTCTTCTTTCTGAAGGGGATGATGTCGAGAAGAGGGGAGGCCCCTGCAACTTCCACGGCCTTCTTCATCTTCTCCTTTTCAATTACCAGGGGGATGATTCTTGTTCCGCAGAGCTTCTGTCCCTTTTCGACCCTGATTCCCCCCGGGATTGTCGCGATCATCATCTCGCCGAGGGAGTTGATTCTGTCAAGCTTTTCCCTGTCTATCTTGAGATAGCCGCATTCGTCGGCTATGAGTTCGATCTTTCCTTCCTTCACCTCAGTGGGGTGCATATTGGAGCCCTGGCAGATTTTCCTAAGGATATCGGCAGCATCGTTTTCGTGCAGAAGATCCGGATTGTTTTCCCATACGTAAAGATGATCCTTTCCCACGGAAAGCAGGACGGGAATGTCCTCCTCACTGACGATGTGGCCCTTTCTGAAGACGGCGTCCTTCGTGACTCCTCTTATTATCTGCGTTATGTCATGCGCAAGTATGGTGCCGGCGGCATCCTTTGTATCTATCAGTTTCATAGTTCCATAAACAGCGGCTCCGGGGAGGAGAAACAGGGATAAAAAGAAATCTTCAGACCTTCAGCCGCTCTGTCCTTATCAGTTTGGTGTCCGGACAAGACGCTTTCCGGGACACTGTAGCAGAATGCGGGAGAAGCCGGATGGAGCCGCAGCCGTTATCTGTTACGGTAGATAATGATAGAGGAAAGGAGGGGTGAAAGCAAGGGATTTGTTTTTAAAAAACATACGGATGACACACTCATCCGCCCCTTCTTCTTTGTTTTTCCGGCAAAGATGGACGTTCTGTTGCGTAAATGCACAATTTCCTGCTGTTTTCGACTATCTGATAATTTTATACCGCTTACTAGATGATTTATTTTTAAAAAGTTAATAATATGTTCACGCGTCGGGAGTTGGCCCAGGCCCCCTGAAGCGGTTAATTCTGGTAACAAGGAGAAAAGATATGGATATCGATTTGAAAGCTTATGGTATCACAGGCGCAAAAGAGATTGTTTACAATCCTTCCTACGAGATGCTTTTCGAAGAAGAGACTAAGGAAAGCCTTACCGGCTACGAGAAGGGTCAGGTGACCGAACTCGGTGCCGTCAACGTTATGACAGGTATCTACACCGGCCGTTCACCGAAGGACAAGTTCATCGTCGTCGATGAGAATTCCAAGGACACAGTATGGTGGACAACTGATGCTTACAAGAACGACAACCATCCTGCAAGCAAGGAGACATGGGATGCCGTAAAGAAGCTCGCTCTTGAGGAACTTTCAAACAAGAGACTCTTCGTCGTCGATGCTTACTGCGGTGCCAACAAGGATACAAGAATGGCTATCCGCTTCTTCATGGAAGTTGCATGGCAGGCTCACTTCGTAAGAAACATGTTCATCAAGCCGACAGAAGAGGAACTCAAGACATTCAAGCCCGATTTCGTCGTCTACACAGCAAGCAAGGCCAAGGTCGAGAACTACAAGGAACTCGGACTCAACAGCGAGACTGCAGTCGTATTCAACATCACATCCCGTGAGCAGGTCATCCTCAACACATGGTACGGCGGCGAGATGAAGAAGGGTATGTTCTCCATGATGAACTACTACCTCCCGCTCAAGGGCATCGCATCGATGCACTGCTCTGCCAACACAGACATGAACGGCGAGAATACAGCTATCTTCTTCGGTCTTTCCGGAACAGGCAAGACAACTCTCTCCACTGATCCGAAGAGACTCCTCATCGGCGATGACGAGCACGGCTGGGACGACAACGGCGTCTTCAACTTCGAAGGCGGATGCTATGCAAAGGTCATCAACCTTGACAAGGACAGCGAGCCGGACATCTACAACGCCATCAGAAGAGATGCTCTTCTCGAGAACGTAACTGTCGACGAGAACGGCAAGATCGATTTCGCCGACAAGTCGGTCACTGAGAACACACGTGTTTCCTATCCTATCGACCACATCGAGAAGATTGTAAAGCCGATCTCCCACGGTCCTGCTGCAAAGAACGTCATCTTCCTTTCCGCAGATGCATTCGGCGTACTTCCTCCTGTATCGGTTCTCACACCGGAACAGACAAAGTACTACTTCCTCTCCGGCTTCACAGCAAAGCTCGCAGGCACAGAGAGAGGCATCACAGAACCGACACCGACATTCTCCGCATGCTTCGGCCAGGCATTCCTCGAACTGCCTCCTACAAAGTATGCTGAAGAACTCGTCAAGAAGATGGAGAAGAGCGGCGCAAAGGCATATCTTGTCAACACGGGCTGGAACGGAACAGGAAAGAGAATCTCCATCAAGGATACAAGAGGCATCATCGATGCAATCCTCGACGGCTCGATCCTCACTGCTCCTACAAAGAAGATTCCTCACTTCAACTTCGAAGTCCCGACAGCTCTCCCCGGAGTTGATCCTGCTATCCTCGATCCGAGAGATACATACAAGGATCCTGCAGAGTGGGAAGCAAAGGCTCAGGATCTCGCTCAGAGATTCATCAAGAACTTCGCAAAGTACGAATCCAATGCAGAAGGCAAGGCTCTCGTAAAGGCCGGCCCCCAGCTCTGATCAACCTTACGTAAACGGCAGCCTCTCTTGAAACGGGAGGTTGTTTTTTTGTCACTTCAAAGTGCAGATAGTTGATACTAACTTCCCTCCGGGGTATCATATGCACATCATCTGGAGGAAAGAAAAATGTACGAAACAAAAGCAAATATAGACGGCATGATGTGCTCTATGTGCACAAGCCACGTCAACGACGCTATAAGGCAGAATTTCAACGTGAAGAGTGTGAAGGCGACGCTTAAGAACAACGGCGAGACGACGATTCTTTCTTCTTCTCCGATTGACGAGGAGAAGCTGAGGGAGGCACTGGGAAATCTCGGCTACAGGCTCACAGGATTCGAAATGAAAGAGACTGAAGAAAAGAAGAAGAAGGGTCTTTTCGGACTCTTCGGGAAATAGATATGCTTTTCGTCCTCTTCATTCCATTTCTCGGAACTGCACTGGGTTCGGCGATGGTATTCTTCCTGAAATCATCAATGCCGCCCAGGCTGGAGAAGTTTCTCCTGGGCTTTGCCGCAGGTGTGATGACGGCGGCGAGCATATGGTCGCTTCTCATCCCGTCGCTTGAGATGAATGCGGGAGAGAATATCGTATGGCTCAAGAGCGCCCTGGGCTTTTTATCGGGGATGTTCTTCCTCCTTCTCCTGGATTCTGTCATCCCGCACCTTCATCTCCATTCAGATACTCCCGAGGGCAGGAAGGGCTCCAGTCTCAGCCGCACGGCCATGCTTGTCTTTGCCGTGACGCTGCATAACCTTCCCGAGGGAATGAGCGTCGGGGCTGCATATTCGGGAGCATCCCTTTCATCGATTGCGCTTGCTCTCGGTATTGCAATCCAGAACTTTCCCGAGGGTGCAATAATATCGATGCCGCTGGCGGCGGAGGGGAAGAGCAGGGGAAAGGCCTTTCTCTACGGCGTTCTTTCCGGAGCTGTGGAACCTGTCGGCGCCCTCCTCACGATTATACTTGCGTCCGTCTTCACGCCTCTTCTCTCCTCGATTCTTGCCTTCGCTGCAGGAGCGATGATTTATGTCGTGACCGAAGAACTCATTCCCGAGAGCCAGAGCGGCAAGCATTCGAACGCGGCCACAGTCGGCGTCGCATTCGGCTTTACGCTCATGATGATCCTCGATGTAGCCTTCGGTTGAGAATTTATCGGCTATTATTGCAGAAAAAATTCAAAAAACTTAAATAAAAGTTCACATGACTTCTTTTATGTACGATTATCGGCATAGGAGTAGTTATGTTGCTGCAGTTTTCAGTTACTAATTTTCGTTCAATCAGAGAAACCGCAACGGTATCTATGAAGGCGAATTCCGATACCAGTATGAGGAGTGCAGTCTTTTCTCCCGACGGAAAGAAGAACCTACTTCCTTTGATAACGATTTACGGCGCGAATGCTTCGGGAAAGACCAATATCCTCGATTCCATTCTTCTCATGAAAGAGATGGTCTGCGGACGGTATGCTTCTCCTCTCAAAGGTGAGGAACTGCATTATGAACCCTTTGCATTTACTTCCGTAAGCGCTCCCACTTCGCTGGATGTCATATTTTACTATGAAGGAATAAGATATTCATACGGCTTTTCATACGACAGCGGACGAATACTCAGTGAGTAC
>CAVFZO010000052.1:0-14952 GCA_963626925.1 Clostridium sp. AM49-4BH | reverse complement strand
GATGAAGAAAGCGAGAATAAAATGCACAGTCGTTTAAAACCATCATATGATGAATCTTGTATCTTTATGTATAAGATGCTTTAAGAGAATACTTATGCTATGTCCGGCAGTAGTCGGGTCTTTTATGAGTCTGGAGATCGTTGAGTTCCCCGGGCTTTTTTATTGGAGGAGCGATGCCATATAGACCAAAGAAATTGTGTTCTTATCTAGAATGTCCTAATCTTACTGACGGACGGTAATACGCGAAGCATAAGAGACTCAGGGAGAAATAGTATGACAAATACAAGCGCTCGAAGGAGAGTGCCGACTTCTGCCATTCACCAGCCTGGAGGAAGAAGAGGGCGAACTGATAAAGATCCTTTCTGCTTGAGTGTCACAGATACGGAGATCTCACCAAGGCTGCATTAATGGACCACATCATTCCTATAAGAATGGGAGTAGAGCTGAATAAACATCGGGTCCGCTATTGACAAATACCAGACAAAATATAAAAAATTATAGATATAAAATGAACGTGTTCATAAAAATCACGGGGAGACTGTATGCCGAAGGTGATCGAGAAAGTACGAGAGCAGCTTCTTGAGGAAGTCAGAAGGGAAATCGAGAGCCGCGGTTACTCGAAAACGACGATAAGATCGGTTGCCGAAGGGTGCTCGATCTCTGTCGGTACGGTATACAACTACTTCAGATCAAAGGACGAACTTGTCGCATCGGCTGTTGCCGAGGACTGGGAGAAGAAAAGAGAAAAGCTTTCGTGTTCGCTTCCCTCTTCAAAGGAGGAGACGCTCCGCCTTGTCTATGAGGCGCTCTCCTCTTTCGAGGATGAGCACAGGGCCCTCTTCACCGACGAGGAAGCCGTGAAGAAATTCGCATCCGTCTTCACAGAATGGCACTCGGTACTGAGACGTCAGACGGCGTCCTTTCTCCTTTCCGTGTGCACGGAGAGCAGGGATCCGGAGTTCCTATCCCTCTTCCTTGCGGAGGCACTGCTGACATGGGTGACTGAAGGCGTTCCTTTTGAAAAGCTCTATTCTGTAATGAAAAATCTGATATACAAGGAGAACAACAATGAGCAGCTTTGAAAATCTGCGTATCGTGGACAACTTCTACCAGACATCGCTCTACTTTCCGATGCCGACGGTAGTCATCAGCACATTATGCGAGGACGGTTCGACGACACTGGGGCCCTACTCCCTGATCCAGCCCTACTATGTTGCAGGAAAGGACTATTACGCAATGCTCCTTTCATGCCGTAACTCCTCCAACACGGCACAGAACATCCTCCGTAACGGAAAATGCGCGATCAACTTCATAGACGACAGCAGGAAGAGCTTCAAGGAAGCCGTGAAACTCTCATGGCCGGGGGACAAGCCCTCGGACAAGATGCCGAAGTGCCTCTTCCGTCTCGAGAAGAGCCTTTTGGAGGAAGAGACGGGGGAGAAAAGACCGATGGTCCTTACAGATGCCATCCAGGCTGTCGAATGCACATGGGTGAGAGAGCTTGACAATGCCGGAAACGACAGGGCCGGCATCCTCAAC
Organism: Clostridium sp. AM49-4BH; assembly: GCA_963626925.1. GTDB lineage: Bacteria > Spirochaetota > Spirochaetia > Sphaerochaetales > Sphaerochaetaceae > Ornithospirochaeta. Next base: position 13,413 of record CAVFZO010000052.1, on the reverse strand, counting down.
GGCTATGAGCCTCCCTATCATGACTTCAACGGGATCACAAGCAAGTTCGGCGCCCACTTCATACTCCGTATCGAGAGGATACTCATGAAGAAGAAGTACTCCGACGCCATCATCAACGGCGTCAAGGCCTCATCCTTCCCTCCCCTTCCCGTCGACTACGGCTACAGGGACTCGAAGAACTTCTGGTACCATAAGAAGACGAGGATGAGAGCGGAGCTTCTGCAGGTGAGAAAGGCATCGCTGGAGTCGGTAAGGTATGCCGCGGACAGGGCAGACGACACAGTCAAGTTCACCGACGACGCACTCGAGACGATTCTCGGTGTTCCGAGAGTCTTCCTTTCAGTTGTACTCAGGGGCTGTGTGCAGTGGGCGAAGGAGAACAACGTCACACTCATCACCGCAGAGCACATGAAGATAATCAACGACAAACGTTCAAAGGAAAAGAACAGGAAATAAACGGAGGCATAATATGAAGGTAGTACTTGCAGGAGCATTCGGAAATCTCGGCGGCGAAATACTGAAGGCGCTCGTGAGAGAAGGCCATGAGGTAACGGCGGCCGATCTGAAGGAAAGAAAGATTGAGGGAACGGAAGGTAAATACAGGTTCGTCTCGATAGATGCGACGAATCCGGAGACGCTCAGGGGACTCTGTGACGGCGCCGATGTCGTCATAACGACTATGGGACTCACAGGAGCCTCGACACGCTTTACATCCTATGACATCGACTACAGGGGGAACATGAACCTCTACAGGGAGGCGGAGAAGGCAGGCGTTAGGAAGTTCAACTACATCTCAGTCATCTCGTGCGACGAAAAGGGCGCGGAGAAGGTTCCGATGCTTCACGCAAAATATCTTGTCGAAGAGGAACTGAAGAAGGGAAAGACCGACTGGATCATCTACCGCCCCACAGGATACTTCTATGATATAGCAAAGGTATTCAAGCCGTACGTCGACAAGGGCGAGATGCAGCTTCTGAAGGGCTGCGGTGATGTGAAGGCCAATGTCGTCGACTGCCCGGACTTCGCATCCTTCATCGTCGACCATATGTGTGATACAAACAAGACTTACTCCGTCGGAGGAAAGGAGACCTACTCATACGCTGAAATGGCCCGGATGTGCTTCGATGCCGCAGGAAAACCTCTCAGGATAAAATGGGCTCCCGTCTGGCTCTTCGGGATACTAGCCAACCTTCCGAAGATAAAGAAGGCGGGTAAGCACGATATAATCCTCTTCTCGAAATGGACGCTCAGCCACAACCTTGTGGGAGACACACTCGTCGGCGATCACAGCTTCAAAGAGTATATAAAGTCGTACTTCGGCAAGGAGGGTATGTGATATGCCGTGGTCTTTACTAGGAATTCTTTACATAGTATGTGCCGTCCTCTCGTCAGCCGGCTTCTATAAGTTCGTCTACTTCCTTTCAATAGGGTACGGCTTTGCGATAGCAGGAGGTGCTGTTGCCGTTCTCATCATGGCACTCCTCAAAGGAACGACAGAACCCCTTCTCATCCTCGTTCTTGAGTGTGCACTCTTTGTCATCTACGGGGTAAGGCTCTCGTCATTTCTCCTTAAAAGAGAACTCGGGAATGCAACCTTCAGAAAGACGGACATTGCAAAATCGACGCTGGGAAAAGAGCAGAAGAAGATGCCCCTCTTCGTTCTTCTCGTCATATGGATCTTCGTCGCCGCACTATATACGGCGCAGCTGGGTCCCATGCTCTTCAGGGCGGTGAACAACTCTCAGGATGTCGTTCTTCCTCTTGTCGCAATGGTGATATCTTTATCGGGAATAATACTCGAAGCCGAGGCCGACAGGGAGAAGTCCGAACAGAAGAAGAAAAGACCGGATATGGTTGCAAAGAGCGGCCTCTACCGCATCGTGAGATGCCCCAACTACCTGGGAGAGATCACATTCTGGACGGGAGTCTTCATCGGAGGTATCACGACATACAGCACCCCCGGACAGTGGATAACGGCCGTCATTGCTTATATATCGATTGTGTATATCATGTTCAACGGAGCACAGAGACTCGAAAAAAGGCAGATGGAAAGGTATCATGACAACAAGGAGTACAACGACTATGCCGACAGTACCCCGATAATCATCCCGCTGCTTCCGATATATCATCTGAACAGGAAGGGGAAAGGAAAATGAAGGAATTCTCCCTCACAATGTCGCTCTTCGACTACATCCCCGTCTTTCTCTTCACCACAGCTGTCGTCATCCTCATACGCTCTCTATACAACAAGATGAGTAAAGGTGCTTTTGCACTATTCGCGGCAGGAACAGTCGATGTAATCGCCGCGGGGTTTTTAAAGGCGACGTACAAGCTCCTCTACGCCCTCGGCATCTGTGACTTTATTTCACTGAGCAATGTCTTCTTCCCCATGCAGGCTCTGGGCTTCATGCTTGCGGGCCTGGGGCTGGGAGCCCTCGTGCTTCACAGACAGACAGAGCGTGATGACGCTGGGAAAAGGGACGGAAGAAAAGCCATCATCATAACGGCACTATCCTTCCTCCTCTTTGTCGCCGTTCTTCTCATCATCGGTAAAGGAAGTAAAAAGAGTACAGTCCCCTCTCCTTTCAGCGGCACTTTTGTATTCGTCACACTCATGATCCTGGGTCTGGCATCGATGAACGGAGCTCTCTCGCTCCTTTCTGTAAAGCTCGGAAAGAAGAGCCTCATTCTGCTTTTCGTCCTCTCGCTTATCTTCTCCCTCATGATGGGATACCTCTCCTCACGCGACTTTGAGAAGGCATCGATGAACTGGATAGCAGAGGGAGTGAACACCACAGGGCAGCTGACGCTCCTCCTGGGCGCGCTCGCACTTGAGAGAAACGGGCTTGAGACGCTGAGGCTCCACGGAGAAGAGAAGGTATGATAGAGAATCTTACCGCCATCCTGAAGGAGAAATACACACTCATCGAAAAAGATGCCGGAGAGTTCGGAGAGATGAAGGTATCGGGAATGAAATTCAGAATCTCCTCCTGTTCGGTACCCGGGCTCGGCAATGTATCAACTTTGACTGCGAAGGGTTTCTTCGGCCTCATGAAGATGGAGACTCTCATCATAGTCCCCGTCTCTCTCGACAAGCCTCTCCTGTCGTGGGACTACGTGAACGCCGGAGGAAACGAGACAGTAATATGTGAGCTCTACGACACCCTCCTCTCGCCATTCGATGCATCGGCAATCGGGAGTGTGAAAAAGAAGTACGCCTCAATTCCGGACGGGGACGGAGGAAAGCACTGGTATGATGAGATAAAGCTCGGGGAGAGCATATACAAGAAGTGCCGGAAGAACGCCTCACTTCCGTCCCTCTCCTGCGATTACCTCAGAGCTTACCTCGACTCCCCATCTTCCGATGTGACGGATAGATTAACAAAGAAGGAAAAGACTGAAAGGTATGTGACGGGGCTCATTTCTCACGGCGGCCCTTCGACCGATGTCTTCAAGAAGAAAATCGGGGAGGAGAAGACAGCTCAGCTTTTCAGAAATGTTCTCTTCCGGACAGATAATTGAGGAAACAGAAACGGCCGGAGGTCATCCCCCCGGCCGCATTCTTTCAGCGCCTTCTACCTGTATTCGAAGAATCCGATTACATTCTTCTCTTCATCGAGGACGGTTATCTTACCCTCCTCTACGATGAGAGAGAGTGAAACACCTGCCGAGACGATATCTGTCGTATCGTTCTTCTCCAGGATGTACTCCTGATCTCCGTAGTGAGCCGTCAGACTCTCACCGTCTTCGTTGACCGTGAAGCTCAGATTATCGTACCCGTCCTTTTCGGTGTACACCCACTCCTTCTGAGCCTGGGTCTTCTCCGGTGTTCTGACATCACAGGAGGCGACAACGACAAGCGTCAGAACAAGAAAGGCGATGATGAGTATCATCTCCATGAGGTAATGACGCCTCTCGAATCTTTCAAGCGCGCTTGTTCTCTCTTCCAGCCTTATAATACTGGAGTCTTTCTTCTCTTCATTATCCATTCTTTTTCTCCTTTCAACTCCGATGGTAATGGAGAATGAACGGGGACAGGAGATAGCAATGAGGAAAAGGTCGGGTATGTAAGAAAGTCCCCCCAAAAGATGAGACAGGCCAGGGGCCTGAATACAATTTCTTTTATAGTAACGAAAAGATGCACAAGATGCCTCTTGTGCTCTGATCAAGGCAGATAAGAGACAGTCCGTCCCCATCCGATTATTGACAATATGAGGGGGGAAAAGTATCTTTTTCCCGGGGGATGAAATGAGAAGAATAATACTTTTAACAATACTTCTGATTATACCGGTGACGCTCTCTTCAGAGTCGGTTTTCTCCGTTCACGGAGGTTTCGGCATAGTCTGCTTCTCCTACACAGGGGAGGACGGAGAAGGAGAGAAAAACTCCGGAGACAGAGGCGTCAACCTCTCGCTCGGTTACGACTATTTCTTCACTGGGAATCTCGCACTCCACGGTGGCGCCGACTTCGACCTCAGCACCGTCACATATATCGACGGCGTGAAGATCTCCTCCTTCCCCGGCTTCGTCCTCAATGCGGGACTCTCGGCATCGAAAGGTGCATTAAGACTCGGAACTGGTATACACTACAGGATTCTCAACGGAGAAGAGGAGGAAAAGATCAACAGCGTCAAAGCCCTTCTTCTCTATATCAACAGTGCCGTCGTTCTCGCCACGGATTCCCCATCCCTCATCCTCGGCATCGAATACGCCTGGCCTCTGACGGCCTATGCAGTAAAATACGGGGAGACGGGGAGAAAACTGAAACTCAGAAACAGATTCCCCGACACCGGCTCTCTCTACATCTACGGCGGTATAGAGTACAGTCTCTGACTTCAATCATCTCAGCATATTCATGAATGCGTTGAAGAATCTCACGTCGACCTTCTTTCCGTTGACTTCAGCCTCCCCGAGGACGCCGTATCCGTCATCGGATGCAAGAGAGAGTGCACATGTCTTTCCGTTGACTGTAACTCGTCCGCTCTCTCTTCTAATCCCGTCCTTCTCCTCTGCGGTTGTCGTCCCGCTTATCTCAAGCGTTCCGGCCCTGCCCTCTTCGATTGTCTCTTTCGTATCATCATCGATGATGTCATACGTGAAGGATATACTGATGCCGTCCATCACGACTGAGCTGTTTTTGTCGTCAATGTATGTTCCGCTGAGTTTACCCTTAGCCTCCGTCACCTTAACTGAGCTGTAATCCCTTCCCTTTCAAGTTGATTGTAATTCTTCCATACTCTTATGACTGCGTATGATGAAAAATCCGACGGGTTTTCAATCGTGTAGTCGACACTGCCGTCGACCCATGTGCCGCTTCTCGGGATGTTACCGATGAGATCATCGACAGCACTCTTTCTCGAGAAAAATGTGAGAAAGTCCGAATAGACCTCATAAACGCTGCCGGTATTGTCGCATGCTGTGAATGAAACGATGACAAGAACGAGAGACAGGGCAATGAATACTTTTTTCATATCTCCTCCTTTCCACCCTATTTGTAATTGACGGAGGACAGCTCCGTTATCTTTTTTTCACTTCGATGTGTTATTTTCGTCGCCACGAAGGAATCTCCGCATACAAAGTCAGAGCGCAGAAAGAGATGGAAATGTCACGGAGAACGGGAGATATCTCTGTCGCCAAGAAAGAAGAGATTCCGTCACACTCCGCAGAGATGCTTCTTTCTTGTGATGAAATAATATGGAATCTCGAATAAGAGCATCAGAGACCATCCCGCGGCACATGAGAATGCTATACCCGATATTCCATAAACAGGGGCTGAAAAGTATGTACAGAGTGTGCGCACACTCGTCTGAATGAATGTTCCGAGCGCTGTCGTTCCTATTCTGCCCATTCCACGGTAGAACCCCTGGAAGCCGTTCGTAAGGGCCGGCAGGATATAGAAGAAGGCCATATACTTCAGATAGAGAGATCCCTGGAAAATCACATCCTCTGCATTCTCACCGCTGACGAAGAGAGAGACGATGCTTCGTCTCAGCGTGAATGTTATAACGGCGACTGCCGCCCAGTAGCCGACTTCGAGCATGAGGCCGCGCCCGAAGCCCTCCCTTATCCTGTCCTTTTTCCCGGCTCCTCTGTTCTGGGCCGTGAAAGCTGCTATCGCAGCGGCAATCCCCTGCTCGGGAATACAGGCAAAATCATCGACTCTCGAAGAAGCGTTGAATGCGGCTATCGCATTGACGCCGAGTGCGTTGACAGAGCCCTGGATGAGGACCTTCCCGACAGGCTGGATAGCCTGCTGTACTGCCGCAGGTACGGCATAGATGAGTATATCCCTGAGTATCCTGCCGTTGAAACGGAGAGTCTCACGGGACGGTGAGAGTATCTTCTCCTTTCTTACCATATGGAGAAGCGAGAGCGCTGCAGATACGGCTTCGGCAACCACAGTTGTCAGTGCAGAGCATGTTATACCGAATCTGAAGATGCCGAGAAAGAGAAGATCCAGCACGGCGTTGAGAACGGAGGAAAAGCCAAGGAAGATAAGCGGCGTCTTCGAATCCCCGACGCTCTTGAGTGAAGAGGAAAAGGCGTTGTAGAGGAACGTGAAGGGCGTTCCGAGAAAGATAATCCTGAGATAGATGCTGGTAATCGAGGCTATTTCATCCGGGCACTTAAGGGCTTTGAGGATATACGGCGAGAGGAGAAATGCCGCAGCTGTGACAACGAGAGAGAAAAGCGTTCCGAAGAGAAGAAGCGTCCCGCTGCAGGCGCCAAGTCTCTTGTAATCCTTTCTCCCGAAAGCCTCGCTCATCAGCACACCCGATCCTATCGAGAGGCCGTTGATTGAGAGGATTATAAGATTCATGACAGGACCTGCTATACCCTCGGCGGCAAGGGCGTCACGCCCGATGAAACGGCCGGCGATTATTGAGTCGACGGCATTATACATGAGCTGCAGCCAGGATCCGAGGAGCACGGGAAGCGCGTATCTCGAAAGATGTCCGAACGCCCTGCCCTCTGTCATATCAACCATAGGATGCCTCCGGGAGAATGATAGGAGTTTTCAATAAGTTTTGCCAGATGTTCTGTCCGGAGACGCAACGGCGTCAAATCTTGCATCATAAAGACGACTTGCCCTTTGTCGTCCGGAGCGGACAAAACCTGTGGAAAACCGGCACAGCCGAACCTCAAGTATAAAAAAGAGAGCAGATTTCTCCGCCCCCTGTGAAAGTCTGAGGTCCAGCGGTCCTCAACCCTTTCTGGATTCATATACTGCAGCACCTCCGAGGAAGTACTTGCTGAGAGTGAAGAAGAGGATGAACATCGGGATGGATGCCAGGAGCGCACAGGCCATGAGAGCACCCTCGTCAGTCTGTTTCTCCTCGGCGAACTTCGATATGTAGAGCGGGATCGTCTTCATTTTCTCCGCCTGCGAACACAGAAGCGGCCACAGGAGGTTATCCCACTGGTTACGGAACGAGAGGATTCCGAGTGTTGCGATAACGGGAGTCGAATTCGGAAGAACAATGTTCGAGTAAATCCTGAATTCACTCAGACCGTCGACTCTTGCGGCATCGAGGTATTCCGACGGGAATGTTATAAGATACTGTCTCATCTGGAAGACACCGAACGCGCTTACGAGGAACGGGATTATGAGGCCCGGTATGGTATTGATGAGCTTGAGCTTCGATGCGACGAGATAGAGCGGAATCATTATGGCTTCAAAGGGAATCATCATCGTACTCATTATTGCCATGAATACGGCAGTCTTGCCCTTGAAGTTGAACTTTGCAAGTCCGTAGCCTGCAAGGGATGAAAGAATGACAGTAGTGACGGCACAGGTGAGAGCGACGATGAGCGAGTTGAAGAGATTGCGGAAGAAGATGTACTCCCCGTGGTTTCCTGCAATCGCCTTCTGGAAGTTCGTGAAGAATGTCCTCGATTCCGTTGTGAAATATTTGCGGCTCGGTATCCAGGAGTAAGGCATGCTCATGATCTGCTTTGCGTCCATGAATGCCGCCGTCAGCATGAAGGCAAGAGGCATGAGGGTGAAGATGAGCACCGCGATGAGTACGATATATGTCATGACTTCGGCAAAGGTCACCTTTCCGACGAATTTGTTGTTGTTCATACCGCCCTCCCTCAATACTCAGTGTCGTCACCGCGCTTCTGTGCGGCGAACTGCAGATAGGTGAAGACGAGCATGATGACGAAGAGGATGATCGACATCGCACTCGAGCGTCCGAGTCTTCTGTTGACGACACCTGTGTAGTAGATGTTCATCGTAATGACGTCGACAGGCTCCCTCGCCGTTCCGCCCTGGACGAACATGTACTGGGTGCTGAATGTCTTGAGACACTGCAGCATCGCCATGATCGATACGAGCATGATAGTAGGCTTCAGAAGAGGAAGCGTTATGCGCCAGAAGGTGTGCCATCTCGAGGAGCCGTCGACGATGGCAGCCTCGTAGAGTGTCGGCGGGATGCTCGCAAGTCCCGTGATGAAGAGTATCGTGAAGTAGCCGATGTACTTCCAGAAATAGACGATCATAGTGGATATGCGGAGCATGTTGTCGCTTGTAAGCCACTGGTAGTCCTTACCGGAAGTATGCATCACCCAGTTCGAGACCTGGTTGAAGAGTCCCGTGGGCTGGAGAAGGATCATCCAGATGGTCGCGGCTACGACTGACGAGAGAACGGCCGGTGTATAGTAAGCAAGCTCGACAGCCTTCGACTGACCGGGTTTGCGCAGCTGCATGATAAGGACGGCAAGGATGAGGGACACGACTACCATCGGAATAAATGTGCCGATGGTGAATATCCCGGTGGCCTTCAGTGAATTGAAGAGCGAGAAGCCGCCGTTTGACTGTGTGAAGAGGTATTTGTAGTTGTCCAGTCCCACAAAGTCCCATGTGCGCCTGAGGGCATCACGGTTAGTCAGACTCGTGATGAATGCGCTGATAATCGGATAAAAGCTGAAAACGGCAAAGAAGAGGAGACAGGGGACCGTGAAGGCGAAGCCCCACCTTGCCTGTTTGCGCTCGATGCTGTATCTGACGTGTTTTTTCATCGATATAGTTCCATAGAGCGGGCCTCTGCGGCCCGCTGATTCTTTATATAAGAGAATTAATCTGCCAGGATTTCGAGAACTGTCTTCTGGAGAGCATCGTATGCATCTGACGGGCTTGTTCCCTGGAGCATGACCTGCTTGATGGCAGAGTTGATTGCACTCTGGATTTCAGTTGCACCCTTTCCGTAGTAGACGATGTGAGAGCGTGCAAAGTCGTTCTTGAAGACTTCCGAATACGGCATCGAAGCGTATGTCTCGCCTTCCATGAGAGCCTTTGTAGGCTGGATGAGTCCGACCTTGGTCAGGTACTCTTCAGCATGTCCCTCTGTGAGGAGGAAGTACTTGATGAGTTCCCATGCCATCTGCTGCTCTCTCTCGCTCTTGTCTGCATTGACCATGTAGAAGTGGCCGTAGTAGCAGCCTGCAACGTTGTTGAGGGCATTCTCGAATACGGGGTAAGGAACGACCATCCATTCGCCGCTGTTGTAGAATGTCGGGTTATCGGAAAGGATTCTTGCTTCCTGATAGAGACCGGTGTTGCACATTGCGATATCGCCGTTGTCCTTGTTGAAGAGCTTGCGTGCAGCTGTGAGAGTCGGGTTACCGAGGTTCTCTCCCAGCGGTCCCCAGTTCTTCATGAACTCGAGAGCCTTGACCCATGCATCCTTGTTGACACAGCCATCAGTTTCGCTGAGAGATCCGCCGAGCTGTTCGACCATCGGGACGAAGTATGTGAGTTCGTAGGAATATCTGAAGTCGAAGCCTCTGCGTGTGATGATGTCGCCGTCTCTGAGAACGATCTTGCTGGAGATTTCAACCATGTCCTCCCAGGTCTTGGGATAGTCTGTCTCGGGATCGAGGCCTGCTGCTCTGAAGACGTTCTTGTTGATGAAGATCGACCAGTTCGTCAGTTCGAGCGGAAGACCGTATACTTCGCCGTCATAGACGACAGCGTCGATCATGCCGTCCTCGTAGTTGGCGATGAGCTCTGCGGCATTCTTGAAGCCGAGGGTCTCATAGTCGGCAACTGCTACTCTTCCTGCCTCGATGTACTGGAATTCATTCTCGATGGGGAGGTTGAAGAACGAGGGGCCTTCGCCGGAAGCGAAAGCTGTCTGGATGAGCTCTCTGAGCTTTTCCGCACTCTGTCTGGTGACGTTGACGGTTACGTTCGGATGAAGTTCGCAGAATTCCTTGATGTACTTCTCTTCAAGAGCCTGTCTCGAAGCATCTTCGTGAGTCCAGAATTCGAGAGTGATGGGGCTGTTGTCGTCAGCCTTGGCTTCCGTTGCACCTGCTGCGAAAGCCGGGATGAGCAGAGCAAGCATCAGCATTATTGTGATAATCGTTTTTTTCATCGTTTCCCTCCAATGGAAATATGATACAGAGCATTATCTCACACTTTGGAACTGATATGTTACTAAAATTTCTGGCCATGCCAAAATTTTCATGAAAGCATAAACTCTCTTTATGGTGAAACTTCCCCTTCCCTCTGATTGAAGCAAAACCTCAATTATTACTCTCCTTGTCGAAGGCATACATGATAGAGATGTCCTTAACTCCCTTGAGACGTGACTTCCTGCTGTAGGCGGAGAAGTCATTGACTCTGCTGTTGTCCTCCTTGAGCGTACCGTCTATGCCTCTGTGCTCTGTATTTTTGCTTTTTCGACAAGCTTATCCATATCGTCCGGTCTTCGGGTAAGATACAGCTGTTGTCTGTCTTTGTACTCGTGGATGAGACCGGGTTAGTTTATGATTTCATTGTCCCGGGTTCTGCTTTCAAACATTATTCATCCGGGAAAAGATAGACCTATTGGAGAACTTGGTGATGCCGGAGATGAAGAAGAACCTTACCTTATCATCTCTGTTCTTTATGACAGAATAGAATGTGCTGAACGTTTCTCTGATTCTATCGGCTGATTTAACGTATGATTGATCGGAGTGTCATACTCGTCGACGATGATTACTGTCTTCTTTCCTGCCTTGGTTGGAAATGAAGTATGCATTGTTGAAGGTTCGCTCTTCCCGACCTCAATGCCGTTCAGTGCAGCATTATCGATTATTGCTATCTGAAAATCATTCAAAAAAGCGTCATAACTTGTTGTATTGTATTCTGCAAAGTTGAAGTGAAGCACAGGATACTTTTGAAGGAATAATCTGTAGAGTCAATGTATAGTCCTTTGAAAAGTTCACGCTTTCCCTCGAAAAGAGCATGAATAGTCGATCACATCGGGCTCTTGCCGTAACGGCAGGGACGGGAAATAACGTAATAGTTCTCCAGTTCACCCTTAACCAGGCGATATACATACTCCGTCTTATCCACATAGATGTAATCACCTTCTGTCCTCAACTCTTCACTTGTCTCCTCTCCTGATCGGGGACAAACCCCGAATAAAGCCCCGGCACAACACCGGAGGAATGAAAAGCAGGTAATTGTGAAGGATACATCGCATGCAGCCACAGCGCACTCACAAACAAGGCTGGGGTTAACCCGGGTCGCTTACGAATATATCAAAAACACTTCAAAAATAATCTACTGAAATAAACTGCACTTAACTGTCCTATTGTTATTCCTATATCTGAGCATCAGTTGTGTACCATAAAAACATCAATGACGCTCCTGATATCAAACCCGCATCACACTATATTTTCCCAACGGGACATAACCACGCCCCTCTGTTTATCGGGAAGAACTCATCAGCCATAGAGAGGATAAGACCCGGCATTACTTCCAGCCCCAGGTTCTTCAGAACAGAGAAGTTTTTATCCGGCTCCGAGGGGTTTTTGGCCTTTTTTATCTCCATCGGATAGATCTTTCCTTCTTTCACCATCAGAAGGTCCACTTCTTTTCTGTCAACATCACGGTAATAATAGAGAGGAGGCTCCTTCCCGCTGTTGTAAAAGCTTTTGAGAATCTCACCAACAACATATGTCTCAAAGAAGGCGCCGGAGGCATTGCCGTTCATGAGGGTCTCTGCCGTCGGCCATGATGTGAGATACGCAGCAAGTCCGGTATCGAGAAAATAACACTTGGGAGTTTTAACAAGTCGCTTCGAGACATTGCTGTAATACGGTCTGAGAATATAGATGATACCCGAGCGCTCGAGTATTGTAACCCATGCTTTAATCGTCGGTGATGATATCCCCATATCCCTTGAAATGTTGTCATATACAAGCTCGTGTCCCGTATTTGCGGCAAGGTACGTTACAAGATTACGAAAGTCATCGAGTTTCCCCACATGTTCGAGCACGCTCACATCACGCTCAATGTAGGTATCCATATAGCTTGAATAGTAGATGTCCCTGTCGAGGCCCGGCTCTGTGACTATTTTCGGCATCCCGCCTCTGAAAATTGCATCAAAGACTTCCTTTTGAGTCTTCTTCTCGTATTCTTTTGTCTTAAGTATCTCGATATCCGGAGAGAACGCAGTTTCTTCCTTCCCTTCTATTTCCCTCTCGGACATGGGAAGCATCGTCAATACAGCAACACGCCCAGCAAGGGATTCGCTGATGTTTTTCATCATTTTAAATTTCTGAGATCCGGTAAGCCAGAACATGCCGTAAGGGTTCTCTCCGTTATAGGTGGCATTATCTACAATGTTCTTGATTTCAAGAAGGATTGACGGCACTCTCTGAAACTCATCAATGAGGAGTTTGTGCCCATAGGTTTCAAAGAACAGCTCCGGATCGTTCTCGGCAAGTCTCCTCGTTTCAGCCTTATCGAAGGAGACATAAGCGCGCTCATCTTCCGCCGCATGTCTCAGCATAGTCGATTTTCCAGTCTGTCTCTGGCCGCACACCATAACAACAGGATACTGCCCGGATGCCTTAAGGACGACCTTCTCCATAGTTCGCGGGATATAATTCATGGAAAACCTCCGAGTTTTCTAAAGTCTACTTTATTTTACACAAAAGTATAATAATCCGCAATACTCACGGCGTTTAAGAAGATAAGCGGGAATTCCCGGTAGCTATCGTCAATGCCGCAAAGGCAAGAGGAACTTGTCATCCCGGACTGCTCCAAGAACATATAAGGCGAAAAAAAGGCAGAAGCCAGCCAACCTCCGCCTACATTCTCCTTTGCTCAAACCTCTCCTTTCACCTCTTCAGCATTCCTCCGGAGCCATTCAGTTATCTACCTTCTCTTCCCCGGTGAGAAGCCAATCATAGCTTAGACGGAGGATACTTATGACAGAAAATCATTTATCAAAGCTGAACTTCTCTCCTCTGACACGGCATCTCTTCTTGTAGAATGCAATGCCGTATATCCAGATATCCGAGCGGCCGTCGTCAAGGAGGGCGTCGGCATAACGGAGTCTCCGGGCCTGTTCGACTGCTTCCCTGCATCCCTCCTCGAGCTGCGTTATCTTATCCATGCTCTTGGCTTCT
>CAVFZO010000051.1:0-15692 GCA_963626925.1 Clostridium sp. AM49-4BH | reverse complement strand
TATGAACACGCTGTGAGTTGATTCTGCGTCAAAGCCTGTGATATAAGGCATGCTCCGGCATGCAGGGACTCAAGCCCTCTCTGTTATCAAGTACCCGCAGAGATATCAGAATTATCAGCGACAGCTCCTCAGTTCCTCAAAGCTGTCAGAGGAACGACGAACACTCCGTCGGGACGGATGTACGCGGCATTTGCAAGACCGCAGACGACGCACTTCACCTTCGGTGGTTTTCCTCCGTTCTTTTCAATATCGGAGGACACCTTCAATAGTGATGCCGCCCCTTCGTCGATCTTTCCAGCACCCAGTTTTATTTCGAATGCACACCATTCTCCGTCGGGGAGCTCTATGACAGCGTCGATCTCGTTATTTCTGTAATCCTGGTAATGATAGAGAGTCCCGTCGAAGTACGAGGCATAGACTCTCAGATCATGTTCGACAAGTGCTTCAAAGAGAAAACCGAATGTATTGAGGTCCTTCATCAGTTTCTCCCGCGTAAGGTTAAGGAGTGCCGCCGCCATTGCCGGATCCGAAAAATGTCTTTTCTCGGCCACCTTGATCCGGAGTGATGATCTTATCTCAGGGGAATACGGCAGCTGGTTGCTGAAGAGGAAAAGACGCGAGAGCGCTTCGAGGTATCTTGTAAGTGTGTTACGGCTCATCACATCCCTTCCGTTTCCTGTTATGTCACTAAGGATCGTGCTGTCGGAGACTGTTGTAGATTCATTGCGCGCAAGGGATCTGAGAACGAGGAGAGCTCTCCTCCTGTCATATTCAGCGTCTTCATCAAGCCGGGGAAGATCGTTGTCTACTATGGTGCGCATGTATGAACGAGGCATAAGGTGGGCTTTTTCGGGACTTACCTGGATATTGTCCGGCCATCCGCCGCGCACAATGTAAGTTGCAAGGTCCTCAAGAAGGACATCTCCGGTAAGTACAGTATCGAGATTGCCGCTGCAGAGTTCTTCGAGACTGACAAGTCCGGATGAATCGCCGCTTTCATATAGCGACATTGTGTCCATCCTGAGTCGTACTATCCTACCGGCTCCACTGTGCATAACCCCCTTTGTTCTCGGCGTCGATGACCCTGTCAGAATGAACTGCCCCTTCTTATGACGTCTGTCGATTTCAGCTCTCGCAGCATCCCAGAGAGCAGGAACATCCTGCCATTCATCAATTACTCGCGGCGCATCTCCCTGCAATACTGCTGTCGGCTGGAGTGAAGCAAGCTTTCTGTTCAAAAAATCATTATCAGGACTTCCAACAAGAAATTCACTTTTTCCATGATTAGCACTTGTCCATGTTTTTCCATTTTATTCCCTTTATAAGAACAGCGCCGGCTGTTCTCAGTCTGTCCTGAAGTATTGAATCAGCAATCCTTTTGTAATACCTTGTTTCTTCTTCGACCATAAAAAGATAGTATATCAATTCAGGTCATATTACAAGATTATTTCGGATATTTGTGAAGAATAACTTCGGTTGTTTGTGAAGAATAACTTCGGTCATTTGTGAAGAATAACTTCGGTTATTTGTGAGAGTTTTATGGTTTAAGAGCTGTAACAGGTACTACATATACTCCGTCAGGACGACGGAATGCTGCCGAAGAAAGACCGCAAATGACACAGAGAAAGGTTGGACTTGCCCCTGTTTCTCTCTCGAATTTCTGCTTCAGTGACAGAAGAGACCGGGCGGCTGCATCAACCTGATTGAAGCCTAATTTGATTTCGAAGAGTCCCCACCTGCCGTCCGGAAGTTCGACAACAGCATCAGCTTCATTATCCTTCTCATCATGATAATGATAAACACAGCCGTTTACGGCATCCGCATAAACTCTGAGGTCATGAACACATAGTGCTTCAAAGAGATATCCGAATGTATTAATGTCTCTTCTGAGTGTCTCTTTTGTCGCACCTATGGCCGCTGAAGTAAGAGATGGATCAGTGAAATGTCTTTTTGGGTTCTTCAATGCCTTTACCGAGGATCTCAGCTTGTGTTCAAAAGAAGGTTGATCCTCAGTAATGAAAAGCCTCGAAAAACAATCAAGATAGTCTGTAATCGAGTCAAAACAGATCTCCGTCCTGTCCTCATCGTACTCTTCGATGTCCTTCTGTAGAGACTTTTTACTTGTCAGATTGCTTTCTGCTCTCCCGAGTGCTCTTAGAACAGCTTTGACCTTACGGGAATCACGCCGGATACCGTCCATTCTCTCCATGTCATCGGGAATTTCCTTGAGATAATCAGCAATCACCTGCATTGCATCATCCAGCGAAAGATCCTGAACTCCGGGCCATCCTCCCCGAAGGACATATTCAACGAGATCGTCATAACGTACGTCTGAAAGCGGACTGCTTATTTCGATATTATCAAAGAGTTCCATAAGACCGACTCTTCCGGAAGATTTTCCCATTTCATACAGAGACATAGTCCTCATACTGAGTTTTCCAATCCTCCCTGCTCCACTGTGAAGCACCCCTTTATGGACAGGAGTTGATGATCCGGTAAGGAGAAACTGTCCTTTTTTCCCCGTTAAATCGATTTTATAACGGACGGCATCCCATACAGCAGGTACTGTCTGCCATTCATCAATGAGCCTCGGCTTTTCCCCATCCAGAACGAGAGACGGATTCATTTCAGCAAGCCTCTTGTTGCGGAAATTGTCATCAGGTTCCCCCAGCATGAAAACAGAGCCGGAATGATTAAGACACGCCCATGTCTTTCCACACCACTTCGGCCCCTCGACACAGACTCCTCCGTACATTCTTAGGTAACGCTCTATCTTTGAATCAATTATTCGATCAATATAGCCGTCCGGGGTAAGCATTTATTATCCACCATCCTATTGTTCTCAATAATAATGGTAATCGAAAAAACACCCCAAGGCAATATCAATCCAACTTTTTCGACGATTTCAATCCAACTATTTCGACGATTTCAATCCAACTATTTCGACGATTTCAATCCAACTTTTTCGACGATCTCAATTCAGCTTATTTGACAAAGTGCTATTCAAGCTCGGTACGGATGGTGAACTCATCCGGCAGATTGTATATCTCCGTCTTAAGGAATATCGGATAGAAATACTCGCTCCCGAGTCTGTCGAAAGGAAGCCATTCGAAGGTGTGGGTGTGCTTCCCTTCGATGAGTGTGAATCTCTCTCCCCGCTGAAGCAGATCTGTTCCTCTTATATCCATCAGAAAGTAGATGCATATCTCATGATACCTCAGGGCATCGACGTCTTCTGTGAAGAAGGCCTGGTTGAGCCATAGCGGGCGGATAATGCAGGCGTCAATTCCGAGTTCCTCCCTCACTTCCCTCATCACGGCATCCTCGGCTCTTTCTCCGAGTTCTACTCTGCCGCCGGGAAGATAGAAGTACGGGGAGCGCTCGTCGTGCATTGCCAGTATGCGGCCGTCATGTATGAAAAGCGCACATACGCGGTAGTTGAATTTACTGTTCTCGATTTTGAATGATATATCCATATCAGAGTAAGTGAGTGGGACGGGGAAGCCCCCGTCCGGGCTTCTATTTCAAAAGAGAGTCATAAGTGCGTCTGACAGCTTTGATGAAATCTTCCGTATTGAGGACAGTAACCTTCTTTCCGCGCTTCGTGACTCCGCCGTCGATGAGGAGAGAAAGGTCCTTTGTCATATCTCCGTTCTCGATTGTCTCGAGCGCGGCTTTCTCCATCCTGTCGGCCCATGTGACGAGATCGGGGATTGCATCGAGTTCACCTCTTTTTCTGAGGGCTCCAGTCCATGCAAAGAGCGTCGCCATACTGTTCGTGCTTGTCTCCTCACCTTTGAGGTACCTGTAGTAATGCTTCGTCACAGTGCCGTGTGCAGCCTCGTACTCATAGCATCCCTCGGGAGAGACGAGGACGCTCGTCATCATCGCCAGAGACCCGAATGCCGTCGATACCATGTCGGACATGACATCACCGTCGTAGTTCTTGAGAGCCCATATAAAGCCGCCGGAGGATCTTATTACACGTGCAACTGCGTCGTCGATGAGGGTGTAGAAGTATTCCAGTCCGTTCTTCTCGAATTCCTTTCTGTAGTCTTCGTTGTATATTCTCTCGAATGTCAGCTTGAATGTCTCGTCGTACTTCTTGCTTATCGTATCCTTGGCACTGAACCAGAGGTCCTGCTTCGTGGAAAGGGCATATCTGAAGCATGAGTGTGCAAAGGACTCTATCGATGTATCCTTGTTGTACATTCCCATGAGGACCCCGGGACACTCGTAGTCATAGATGAGAGTTCGCTCCTCTTCCTTCGTATCTTCGGCTGTGAATACAAGCTCGGCCTTCCCCTTCTTTTCGATTCTCATCTCCGCGGCCTTGTAGATGTCGCCGTAGGCATGGCGGGCAATCGTGATGGGCTTCTTCCAGTTTTTGACGACGCTCTCGACGGAGGGGGTCGTTATCGGGGAGCGGAAGACTGTGCCGTCGAGCGCGGCCCTTATTGTGCCGTTCGGGCTCTTCCACTTCACGCTGAGGCCGTATTCGCTCATACGCTCTTCGTTTGGCGTGATCGTTGCACACTTGACGCCGACGCCGTACTTCTTTATAGCTTCGGCACTCTCAAGAGTGACCCTGTCCTTAGTCTTCTCCCTCTCCGGAAGCGAGAGGTCGTAGTATTCGCTTTTAAGGTTTATATATGGAAGGATGAGCTCATCCTTCAGCATCTTCCATATGACACGGGTCATCTCGTCGCCGTCTATCTCGACAACGGGTGTTTTCATATCTATCATCTGAGCGCCTCCTTTATTTCATTGAGCCGTCCGCCGGCGATGAGCATTCTCTTCTGTGCTTCCGACGCAAAGAGCGTCAGGGGAATTGTAATTCCCTTAGTTCTGTCGATAAGAGAGAAGGAGCCGCTTTCGAGAGACGACAGGACGGCATCAAGTTCCAGCTCGTCGCCCTCTTCGATCCGGCAGTAGTCTTCCTCATTCTCGAAGAGAAGCGGGAGGATACCGAAGTTACAGAGATTCGCCTGGTGGATTCTCTCTATCGAGACTGCCACGACAGCCTTCACCCCGAGATACATCGGACAAATTGCGGCATGTTCGCGACTCGAACCCTGGCCGTATGATGAGCCTGCAACTATGAAGCCGCCTTCGCCCTCCTTCTTCTTTTCGAGCGCGCGCTTCGAAAACTCCGCTTCTACCGGGAGGAAAACGAACGAAGCATACTTCGGAATATTGCTCCTGTACTTGAGGTACTGACCTGCAGGCATTATGTGGTCCGTCGTTATCTTGTCGCCGACCTTGAGCCATACTGAGCCTTTTACCGTATCAGTCATGGGGATATTTGACGGCGGCTCCCCGATATTGGGTCCCCTCTTTATCTCCTCCTCTGCCGCAGTCTTCGGGAATATGAACATCGCATCGTCGACAGCCTGTTCCTTTTTCGGGTCTATCGATGAGAGGTCTGTCTTGCAGTTCATCGGATTTCTGACCTCACCGTAGAGCGCCGAGTACGCAGCAGTCTCCGGAGATACCAGATAAACTTTTGCGCTCTTCGTGCCGCTTCTACCTTCGAAGTTACGGTTGTTCGTTCTCAGCGAAACTCCCTCAGTTCCCGGTGACTGGTGGTTGCCGATGCAGAAACCGCATGCAGACTCGAGGATTCTCGCTCCCGCTTCGACGAGAGTGAGAAGTGTTCCGTCCGCTGTTATGGACTCGAGGACAGCCCGGCTTCCGGGGGCGACACCGAATGAGACGGAAGGAGAAATGTGTTTTCCCCTGAGAATGGCGGCAACCTTTCTCAGGTCATAGTAGGATGAGTTCGTGCATGAACCTATGAGAACCTGCTCTACCTTCATCCCTTCGATTTCCTTCACGCTCTTTACATTACCCGGCGAATGGGGGCATGAGGCGAGAGGCTCGAGCTTTGAGAGGTCGATGGTATACTCGTCGTCGTATTCAGCGTCTTCGTCTGCCGAGAGCTCCACCCACGAATTCTCCCTCTTCTGCTTCCAGAGAAAGTCGAGGGTTACCTCGTCGGAGGGAAAGAGAGAAGTTGTGACACCGCACTCCGCCCCCATGTTCGCTATCGTGGCACGCTCGGGAACCGAGAGCGTCTTCACACCCTCTCCCGTGTACTCGAATACCGTATTGACGTTTCCGTTAACGCCGTAGTGTTCGAGAACCTTGAGTATCACATCCTTTGCAGTTACAAAGGGTCTGAGCTTTCCCTCAAGCTTGATCTTCACGACACGTGGACATATCATGGAGAAGCCGACGCCGGCCATAGCCAGGGCCACGTCGAGTCCGCCCGCTCCGAAGGCGAAGGAGCCCACGCCTCCCGCTGTCGGGGTGTGGCTGTCGGATCCGATAAGGGTCTTTCCGGGGGATGCAAATCTCTCGAGGTGTACCTGATGGCATATTCCGTTACCGCAGCGTGAATAGACAACGCCTTTCTTTGCCGCCACCGTCCTAAGGTATTCGTGGTCGTCAAAGTTCTCGTAGCCGACCTGGATGGTATTGTGGTCGACGTAGCTTACCGAGAGTTCGCTTTTGACCTTCTCAAGTCCGAGTGCCTCGAACTGGAGGTATGCCATCGTACCCGTTGCGTCCTGCGTCAGTGTCTGATCGACCTTTATCTCGATTTCATTTCCCCTTCCGAGCTCTCCCTTTAAAAGGTGGGAAGAGAGTATCTTGTAGCAGAGTGTATTTCCCATAGTTTCAACCTTCTCCTAATTTACATTAAATGAAGAATGTGTAAAAGGTATATTCTGAAAAAATTACTATGAAAAGAAACAGCAGGAAGGAGAGGAAGAAAGGCCCGTTATCCCGTTTGTCATTCCTTTCCTCTGTGCAGCCTGCAATAAGTATGATGGGAAAGCGGATTTCAAGCGCCACGACTTTCAGTCTCAATCTTCCGCCGGAGTTCAGCTCAGAAGCTTTTATAAGGAGGAGAATTATCAAATTGTCCGGGATAGAGCCGGAGCTTCTCTCCCCCTTCTATTTCCCTCTTCGAATAGAGGTCATCTCCCGTAAGACGTAACAAACAAATATCAAGTATACTCAAAAGTTTTCGAGCAAAATCATTTCAGTAAAAAACTTTCGAGCAGATATCAGCAAAAACAGCGTGCCTTTCATGATTCATGCCCTTAGCACTAATAAACGGAGAAGATGACACCGCGCCCTCCGCGGACACGGAGTGATGAAAAAGAGAGCATTATCAAGAGGAAGGTGAGATATCTCTCTCACTCCTTTCCTGCTATATAGCGTGCGATATGAATGCCGCTGGCAGAAGCGTGGGAGAGCGAATGTGTCACGCCAGAGCAGTCACCGATGACGAAGAGTCCGGGATGTTTCGTCTCGAGGTTGCTGTCGATGGCGACCTCCATGTTGTAGAACTTGACTTCGACGCCGTAGAGAAGCGTGTCGTCTCCGGCAGTGCCGGGGGCAATCTTGTCGAGGGCGTAAATCATCTCGATTATGCCGTCGAGGATCCTCTTCGGGATTACGAGCGAGAGGTCTCCCGCCGTAGCCTTCAGCGTCGGCGTGATGAACGCCTTCTGGATACGCTTGTCTGTGCTGCGCTGTCCCCTGATAAGGTCGCCGAAGCGCTGGACTATGACGCCGCCGCCGAGCATGTTGCTCAGTCTTGCTATGGACTCGCCGTATGAATTGGAATCATTGAAGGGTTCTGTGAAATGCTTGGAGACAAGAAGTGCGAAGTTGGTGTTCTCGGTCTGCCTGGCCTTGTCCTCGTAGCTGTGGCCGTTCACTGTCACTATACCGTTTGTGTTCTCGGTGACGACAGCCCCCTTCGGGTTCATGCAGAAGGTCCTCACCCTGTCCTGGTACTTCTCAGTCTTGTAGACTATCTTGCTCTCGTAGAGCTCGTCTGTTATGTGGTTGAAGATAAGAGAAGGAAGCTCGACCCTCACTCCTATATCGACACGGTTCGATCTTGTCTCGATCGAGAGGTCCCTCGAGACGCTCTCCATCCACTTGCTTCCGCTGCGCCCGACGGAGATGACGCATCTCTTCGATTCGAAATCACCGCTGGATGTGTGGATGATATACCCGTCTCCTGTTCTCTCAACCTTCTCGGCACGTGTCAGGAAATAGAAGTCGACCTTGTCCCTGAGAAAATCGAAGAGATTGGAAAGAACCTCGTAGTTTATGTCGGTTCCGAGATGTCTCACCCTGGCGTCGAGGAGGTGCAGTCCGTTCTGGAGGCACTGACGCTTGAAGTCAGTCGACGCCGTCGTCGAATAGAGCCTCGTTCTTGCGCCGCCGTAGAGGCAGTTTATCTCATCAACGTACTCCATAAGGGCGGTGGCCGTCTCCTTTCCGACGTACTCGTGGAGATTTCCTCCGAATTCGTTTGTTATGTTGTACTTACCGTCGCTGAATGCCCCGGCACCCCCGAAGCCGTTCATGATGGCACAGGGCGTGCAGTGCACGCAGCTCTTTATCCTGACGCCGTCTATGGGGCACTTCCTCTTTTCAAGAGGATTGCCGCATTCGATGATGGCGATTCTTTCGTCACTTCTGAGCTTCTTGAGTTCATACGCGGTGAAGATACCGCCCGGGCCTGCGCCGATTATAACTGTGTCGTATCTCATGAGAATATATTACTGCTTTAATGCACTGTCGGCAATTGCACCCTTTGGGAGATAATCGAGATAAGAAATGAGAGTGCCCCCAGCACTGTGACTGAGATCACGAGTGCGCTGAATGACATGTATTCATAGACAAGACTTCCGAGAAAGGACCCGGCGGTCGTTCCCGCCGTTATGAGAACTTCGTGGACCACCATCCTCATATGCCGTCTCCCTCCCCCGAGTGCCGAATGGTAAATCGAGAGGTCGTACCCCAGGGCGAATACAAAGCCGTAGAGAACGAATACCAGAGCAAATAGAAGCGGTGTTTTCACAACATTGAACATCAGGCTGAGAATGGAGAATGATGCGAGCATGAATACTACAGCCCCCTTCCCCTTCTGCCAGAGAGTGTACTTCTTCAGAAGAATGAAAGATACTGCGACTGATACCCCTCTATAGAAGAGAAGTCTTCCGCTTAAGGAAGAAGAGAAGCCGAGATAATCGAGCCCGTACTGCGGAAAGACTACGATCACCATCGAGTATCCTGTGTAGATGACGAAAATGCCGAGCCAGGAAAGGAAGCGGCATGGTGACTCTTTTTCGTCCGCCTTTATATTTTCCTCTCTCTTCTCCTCGTCACCGCCGTACGGGGACGAGAGGGCGATGACGGCTGCCGTGACGAAGAGAGAAGCCGTGACGGCGAAGGACAGCGGGTACGAAAGGCCCACAAGAATCCCGCCGACGAGGTTGCTTATTCCCACGCTCGAGGACCATGAGAGGTTGAAGAGCGTGAGGGTCTTTGTAAGAGAGCCGCCTTCGGATGATGTTGTTATCCAGGTCTCGATATTAGTCCAGAGAAGAGACTGGAAGAAGCCGTAGAGAAAGAGGATGGAATAAATCAGAGCCTTTGTCCGTGCAAAGGAGAAAAGGACGGCGGAGAGCGACATTCCGAGAAGCGCGGATGTGACCCTCGCCTTACGGTTTACCGATGGAAGAACACGGGGAAGAAAGAGGCACCCGAGAAGATAGACGACGGGATAAATCGATGTTGCCGTCCCGACTGCCGTACTCGAAAAGCCGAGAGTTCTGAGGTAGTAGACGAGCGTGAAATTGAACATGACTATCGCGGCCTGCGAGAGAAACGAGACGAGAGAGAGCCGCCTCACCGGTACGGTGTTATCCATAGTGGCAATAGTACGCGGACGAGGGCCTTTCATCAAGGCTTGATAGTTATTTTAAGCATTGTTAGAATTGTCGAATGGACAATAATCTATTCGTCAATCCCGTCTTCTGGTCGGCACTGGTTTCAATGGGAATGGCGCAGCTTGCAAAGTGCTTCGTCGAAGCGAGGATCAATCATCATTTCTCCTTCCGGCCCTTCGTCACGAACGGAGGCATGCCCTCCTCGCACTCGGCATCCGTTGCAGCTCTTGCAAACGGCATCGGACTGACCGAGGGGTACGGAAGCACCATCTTCGTCTTCGCACTCCTCTTTGCTGTCATTGTATTCAACGACGCGACGAACGTCAGGCTCGAGACTGGTAAGCAGGCACAGACCATCAACCGCTGGTCGAAGGTGCTTTCCGATATGTTCAGCAAGGATGCCTTCCAGGAGGAACACCTCAAGACACTCGTGGGGCACACGAAGCTGCAGGTTCTCTGGGGTATGATACTCGGAATAATAACATCGACACTTATCTGTGTCTGGTTCATCTGATATGTCAAAGAAAAAC
The DNA here is from genome assembly GCA_963626925.1 of Clostridium sp. AM49-4BH. Taxonomy (GTDB): domain Bacteria; phylum Spirochaetota; class Spirochaetia; order Sphaerochaetales; family Sphaerochaetaceae; genus Ornithospirochaeta. Next base: position 5,401 of record CAVFZO010000051.1, on the reverse strand, counting down.
AAAGCGGACGGAGAGGAGAGATTCGAGGAGTATTACAGCGCCCTCTACGGCGTCCGCTGGCCGTCCCTCAGATCCTCTCTTCTCGCCCCCGAGAATGAGAAGGTAACACCGGAGGGGCTCAAAAGAGCCTACTACATGGACGTCTCCTCGCTTGTGACGGCGTCTCTTCTTCCCGTAAAGCCAGGAATGAAGGTTCTCGATATGTGCGCAGCCCCGGGAGGAAAGAGCCTCGTGCTCGCACTTGCGCTCTCGGGTAAGGGAAGCCTCACATCAAACGACCGCTCACCCGAGAGGAGGAGACGGATGAGGGACGTCTTCTCCCTCTCTCTTCCCGACGGCGCAGTGGACACAAGGATAACGGGATACAATGCAGAAAGCTGGGGACTCTATGAAAAGAACGAGTACGACGCTGTCCTTCTCGACGCACCGTGCTCGAGCGAAAGACATGTGATAAATGATAGAGCATATCTTTCGAAGTGGTCACCCTCCCGTCCGAAGAGACTGAGCGTGAGTCAGTATGCAATGCTCTCATCCGCATTGATGGCCGTAAAGGAGGGAGGCTTCATCCTCTACTCTACCTGCTCGATCAACAGATGCGAGAACGAGGGTGTCATCGAGAAGCTCTTCTCCCGTCACGGGGAGGAAGTTGAAGAGATAGCATGCTCCCTCGATAACGCAGAGCCTCTTGCCTACGGAAGGATAATCCTTCCCGACACCTCATCCGGGCTGGGGCCGATGTATTCCTGTCTCCTCAGAAAGAAGGTAATTGATGAAGAATAAAGTTGCAATTGCAAAGTGCCCGAGATACGAGTATGCACTCATAAAGGAAACACTCGATAAAATCGTAGAGGCAACGGACTTTCCCGACTGCAGGGGTAAATACGTCCTTGTCAAGCCCAACGTCCTCTCGGATGCTCCGAAGGAGAAGAACATCACGACAAATCCTCTTGTCGTGAAGGCCGTTATCGAGATAGTGAAGGAGAAAGGAGCAGGGAGAATCATATGCGGAGACTCCCCCGGGCTTCCCGGAGCATCCTTCAGGGCAAAGGTGTGCGGGATTGCTGACGTCTTGGAAGAGGAAGGCGTGGAATGGGTGGACTTCCTCTCCTCCCCCGTCGAGCACACACTGCCCTCCGGAATAAAGGTACCAGTTGCCCGATATATTGACGAAGTGGATCTCATCATCAGCGTGAGCAAGATGAAGACGCACCAGCTCATGCTTGCAACAGGCTCTGTGAAGAACATGTTCGGCATAGTGCCGGGCCTCAACAAGAGCCCTTTGCATCTAAAGGCACGCACTCCCGAAGCCTTTGCCGAAGTCATTCTCGACATCTACTCGATACACAGGCCCGAATACTCCGTGATGGACGGGATTATCAGCATGGAGGGTGCGGGACCTGCAAACGGAACACTGAGGCAGACGGGACTTCTCATGGGCTCATCCTCAGCAGCCGCCCTCGACAGAGCCGAAGCCGTCATCATGGGCTACAGGGCTCAGGATATCCCCATACTCGAGGCTCTGGAGAAGAGAGAGAAGGGATCAACAGACGGCGTCTATCCGCTGCTCGATCCCGGAAAAATGGCTATACACGATTTCAGAAGAGTGAGGGTGAAGAAACGCGGCCTCATATCTGCCCTGATCCTCCCCTACTTCACACATCACGGGGAGAGAGGAATGACAAGGCGGCGCAAAGCTCCCGTCTTCGACAGCACGAAGTGCAGGCAGTGCCGGAAGTGCATCGAGATATGTCCGGCGAAGGCTCTGGAGATGAAGGAGAAGAAAATCCTCATCAACAGAAGCCGGTGCATACGCTGCTACTGCTGCCACGAGATGTGTCCCTTCGATGCAATAATCGTGGAAAAAGACGATTGACGGGACGCCCTCTTTGTGACACTCTACTTCGCGTGTCATTGAATCTCTCAGAACTGCTTAACAAGGAACAGTGTGCCGCGGCCTCCGTTACGGAAGGCCCTCTTCTCATCATAGCAGGTGCCGGAAGCGGAAAGACGAGGATGATCACCTACCGTATCGCATCGATGCTCGAGAAGGGAATAACGGAGGACCAGATACTTGCCCTTACCTTCACGAACAAGGCGGCAAAGGAGATGAGCTCACGTATAAGGGAGGTTACGGGAAAGAGCCTGAAGAAGCTTACCGCCACAACCTTCCACTCCTTCGGTCTGGGGCTTCTCAAGTCCTACATCCAGTATCTGGGGTACCGCAACGACTTCACGCTCTACGACGAGAATGACACACTCTCCCTCGTCAAGGCCTCGATAACTGCAAAGGGCTACGAGCTCTCCTCATTCAACGCCGGCTCTCTGAAAGCCCACTTCTCGGCATACAAAACAGGGCGTGAGATAGTCCCGGAAAAAGGAAGTGCCGTGAGAGATATCTACGAGGAGTTCCTCCTCTCAGAAAAGGCGTACAACACAGTCGACTTCGACGACCTTCTTGTTCTCCCTCTCAGGATATTTTCCGAGCATCCCGAAATATTGAGGCGTGTCCAGGACAGATACCGGTACATCATGGTCGACGAGTTCCAGGATACATCGCTTGTGCAGTACAGGCTTGTAAGCCTCATAGCCTCGAAGTACCGCAACATCGCCGTTGTCGGTGACGACGACCAGTCCATATATTCATGGCGCGGCGCCAACTACCGCAACATCCTCATGTTCGAGGAGGACTTCCCCGAACGCAAAGAGTTCAGACTCGAGCGCAACTACCGCTCGAGCGGGAACATCCTCTCTGCCGCAAACGCCCTCATCGTCCATAACAGCGAACGCAAGGACAAGAAGCTCTGGACAGACGGAGGAGAGGGAGAGAGGCTCATTATCCAGCGGCACAAGAACGGCGAGGAGGAGGCGCAGTGGGTTTCCTCGAGAATCAGAAGACTCATGAGGGAGTACAAGTACAACTTCTCTGATTTTGCAGTTCTTGTAAGGACGAATACACTCCTGGGAAGTCTCGAAACAGCCTTCATGGAAAACAGGATCCCCGTGAAGATCTCCGGGGGCTCCTCATTCTTCGAGAGAAAGGAAGTCAGGGACTTTCTCTGCTACCTCAAGATCATAGCAAACAGCAGGGATGACAACTCCCTGTTGAGGATTATCAACACACCGAGGCGCGGAATCGGACGCACGACAATTGAAAAACTCCGGTCTTACCAGGATAAGGACAACTCCACACTCGAGGAGGCCCTCTCGAAATACTCTCTCTCTTCTGACTTCAACTCGAAGACCCAGGAGGGAATGAAAAGCCTTATCACCCTCCTCTCGAAATGGAGAGGTATGATAAGAACACCCGAGCGTCTCATTCCCGCAATACTGCGTGACACACGTTACGATATTGCGCTCAGGGAGGAGTACCCCGAGAGCGACAAGATGGTATCTTTCAAGCTCCACTCCATCTCCTTCCTGGGCGACAGGCTTACACGGTTCTTCAAGGAAAACGAGGGAAAGACTCTGCTCGATTATCTTCATTCCGTATCCGTGATCGGAAGTGACGAAAAAAACGACGATGACACAGCCGTGAATCTCATGACTATGCATGCCTCGAAGGGGCTGGAGTTCAAGGTTGTTTTCCTCTGCGGAATCGAGGACAACATAATCCCCTCAAAGCGTGCCCTCGAAGAAGATGCAAGAAACATCGAAGAGGAACGCCGTCTCTTCTACGTTGCGATTACAAGGGCAAGAGAGAAGCTCTTCATAAACAGTGCAGACTCCCGCATGGATTATGAAGGAAAGATGAAATCAGCCCTTCCCAGCCGCTTCCTCAATGAAATTCCGGAGAATCTTTTCCAGGAGAAGGAAGAGAAGAAATCAAGCGAGGAAATACTGAAGGACGAGATAAAAGGCGCCAACGATTTACTCGAAATGCTCATGAAGAAGGGAAAAAAGTAACTCCTTTCCAAATAAATAGATAAATCAGAATAAGATCAAAACTAAATGGCTTCCATACAAACAAATATGGAAACCACCTGCGTTTAACAATATTTTTTAATGAGATATGTACAATTATTGTATGATTACAATAAAGAATCAGTCTTCAGAACCGTATTTTTTCGTGAATTCCTTAAGAGCAAAGCGAATACCTGCAGCCCAGCCCAGTCCCATATCGGAAAAGAGTTCCTCGAGCTCCTCCTTGAAGGAAGGCTCTATGGAGAAAGTCGTCAGAATCTTCTTCTCCTTGGTTTCCTTGAGTCCGCCGAACACCTGCTTGGCTTTCTGCCCTCCCAGGCTTTCGCTGTTGTTCTCTTCATTTTTCTTCAATGCCATTTTTCAACCTCTCAACTCCATATACTTTTGTTAATCTTGAACAATGCCTCAATAGTACCGGGCTTCAGCCCCCTGCCGTTGACCTTATACTTCTGAGGTATTCTATGAGCAGTCTGAGCTTTTCTAAAAAGAGGGTCGACAGGTATCCGGAACACGGTGTATTTACCGGTCCTGGAGGCCTCGTTATAGATTTCACGAGCCTGCCTAACCCTTTCGTCATAAGAATTTATGATGATTTTATTGTGCTTTACAGCTGCTTTATAGTTCTTCTTTAATTTAACCAGCTCGTCAACGAAGATTTCAAAGCCGTCGAGGGAGAAAATCTCGGTCGTCATAGGCGTAATCACTTCGTTTGATGCGATGATGGCCGCACGTTCCAGCCTCCCCAACCCCGGAGAAAGATCAAGAAGAATGCGTTCATATTCCGAAGAAAGTTCTTCGACTAAGTCCTGTATAATGAATGGTTCGTCGTTAAGCTTCGTTTCGCTGTAGTTTTTAAGCGAGCCTCCAATACTGAAAGTGGGTAAAATGTAAAGATTATCAATGTTAGGTATTTTAACTACAGCATCAGCCCAGTAACATTTACCCTGGAGTACATCACTCAGCTCGAATTTGGGAGCTTCTTCCAAGAACCACGATGAGAGATTGCCCTGGGGATCACAGTCTATCATAAGGGTCTTATGGCCGGACAAAGCTGACTGACAGGCAAGCGTGCCGCACACACTTGTCTTTCCGACGCCACCCTTCTGTAAATGAAAAGCAATAGACTTTGACATCAATTAACCCCAGTACATTGGCATTTTAAATCCAAATTCATTAGGAATACAAGTACAATTACAGGCTTTTTTAATAATTTTATTGATAAAAATATGAACAATTATTGAAAAATTTAGGGTTTTAATAATGAATCGATAGGATAATCTTGAAATAATTATATAAACACTGATTATTATTATATTATTCAGATATAGTTTCAAATATTTCTTATATTCATACAATACTTTTTTGATATATTTAATATCGAATAAATATAAATTATTGATAATAAATAGTCGTAAGTCATATCGAAGAACAGATATATAATATGGAAACAGTCAGTTCTTACCATTAAACAGTAGTAGAA